>CALGHA010000107.1 GCA_937915835.1 uncultured Fretibacterium sp.
AAAATTAAGCGTATCGGTGTATTAACCAGCGGAGGAGACTCACCAGGAATGAACGCGGCAGTTCGTGCTGTAGCCAGGACGGCAATACGTTACGGCATTGAGTGCATAGGAATACGTCGAGGTTGGCAGGGCTTAATCAACAGCGACTTTGTTAAGCTCAGTGTAGACATGACCCGTCATATTCTCAACAGGGGCGGAACGATTTTATACACAGCCCGAAGCGAAGAGTTCATGACAGAAAAAGGCCGGGAAAAAGCTGTTGCGACGTGCAGGATGCTCGGACTTGACGGAGTTGTTGCAATCGGCGGCGATGGAACTTTCAGGGGAGCGCTTGAGCTTTCACGTTTGGGCGTGCCTGTAATGGGAATTCCTGCGACAATCGATAATGACATTGGCTGTTCGAATTACACAATCGGCTTTGATTCGGCTTGCAACACGGCGATTGACTGCATAGACAAGTTACGCGACACAATGCAATCACATGAACGCTGCTCAGTCGTTGAAGTTATGGGAAGACACGCGGGCTTCTTAGCTCTTTACGTCGGTCTTGCTGTCGGAGCTACGTCAGTCCTTGTGCCTGAACGTGAACTTGATTTCCAGAAGGACGTTGTAGAATTAATTCAGAGCGCCAGACTTGCAGGAGCTACGCACTTTATGGTCGTCGTCGCTGAAGGAGCAGGGAATGCTATAGAAATCGGCGAGAGAGTTCATAGCGAGTTAGGCCTTGATCCTCGTGTTACTGTTCTTGGACATATTCAGCGAGGCGGAGCACCAACAGCGCGTGACCGTGAGACTGCTACGAGAATGGGCTATTATGCTGTGAAGGCTTTTGCTGAGGGCAGAACTGGAAGCGTAATCGGAACTCGTGAGGGCGGAATTGTTGAAACTCCGATCGAAGAAGCTCTCGCAATGGTAAAACATTTGCAGATGGACCGTTACGAAATTCTTGAAGCTATCTCGTCAGTCGGACATTAATCAGGCAAAAAATAACCGGGTCATAACGATTGGCCCGGCTTTAAGAAAAATAAAAATTATTCTACGGATTGGAGCCTTGATATGATTGATGTTCCTTGTAAATTTCTGTTGCGTTCTGCGAGTTCTGCGAGGCTCAACCCGTACATGTTGTAAGTATTATTTGCTCCGGCGTCCAGAAGCACGGTAATAACATCAACGCGACATACTTGAACGGCCCGGCATAAAACAGAAGCTGCGTTGCCTCTGTGATTTACGTTTGCCCCTTTGTCAATGAGAAACTTTATGATGAGAGCTTTTTCCGATGAGAAATTTGGAATATTTGTGATTGCAAAGTCAAGCATGCTGTCTGAGCCGAAAATTTTTTGCGGATCAAGTCTTCCGGAAGTTACGGCTTCTTGTACGGTGTTAAGGTTTGCTGTCTGGAAAAATCTTTGAAGTTCAATCGGTCGATTTAAGTTGCGGGTTGCTGTTCGTCTAGCGGCGGAATAAACAGGAGAAGTTACGAAGAAGAAGAATAACGCTAGCAAAACGAGGGAAATTTTACGCATTACAATTCCTCCTGAAAATATTAAATTATTGGGCTGAATGAGAGGAGCGTCCTGAAAAGTTATGCCCCCCCCCCTTACGGTATTTATACGTACTTGGGGTAAGAAATTTTACTGACGATGAAAAGTCTTTCACAATATTTATACATCTCCTATCGAATAAATTTTAGCGAAAAATTATGCCCCTCATGATAAACCTGAAGGGCAAAAATTGTAAATGGATTTTTACGCAATCACACTAATTTTTACGTATGTTATAATTTAATTCTCATGAAGGACATGTGTACACCGCTTGCAAAGTCCGTGTTCGTTCGGATTATCGTCATACTTCCAACATCTTGGGCATTTCGTCCCTGACACAAAAGCTCCGGCCAATTCATAGCCAGTCTCATCATCTTTGAACGTTCGCGATAAAGTCAGCTCATCAACCCACTCAAATTTTGACACGATAAGAATATCAGCAAGCTCATCAAGCGTAAAATTCTTCTCAAGTTCAGCGTTTTCCTTTGAGCGTTTGACTTGCACGTGAGCTTCAAGAGAAGTCCCGATTGTCTTATCAGCGCGTAAAGTCTCAAGCATTCGGCTGGCCGCTCCCTTTAAGACGTAAGCACTCGCCCATAAATTATTATGTTCGTCGTCAAGTTTCGCCTTGTCCTGAACTGGGAAATCCGCAAGAAATACGCTCTCGGGTAAAGTGTCGTCAATCTTCCTCATTTCCTGCCAAATTTCTTCGGCTGTGAAGCTCAATAACGGTGCAAGCATTCTGGTCATGCATGAAAGAATTTCCCACATTGCCGTCTGTGCACTCCGACGCGTGAGAGAATTTACATCTTCAACATATAATCTGTCCTTGCTGATGTCGAGATAAAACGCGCTTAACTCGTTTACGCAGAACGTGTGAATTAATGAGATTGGCACGTTGAACTCGTAATCATCAAAGGCCTTGCGAACTCTTGAGATCATCCTGTGTAACCTGTCAAGAATCCATTTGTCCATCGATAATAACTCTTCATAAGGCACGAAATTTTTCGCAGGGTTGAAGTCGTGTAAGTTGCCGAGTAAAAATCTAGCTGTGTTGCGTATTCTCCTGTAAGTCTCGGATAAAGTCTTCAAGATTTCCTTAGAGATCCTCACGTCGTTACGATAATCCGACGAAGCTACCCATAAACGCAAAATGTCAGCACCGAACTCGTTAATAATTTCAAGAGGAGCGATTGTATTTCCCATAGATTTTGACATTTTACGGCCTTTTCCGTCGAGAGTGAAACCGTGAGTTAAAACCTGTTTATACGGAGCTTGTCCCTTGATTGCTACAGCAGTTAATAATGAAGACTGGAACCAGCCTCTATGTTGGTCGCTTCCTTCAAGATACATATCACACGGCCAATTCAACCCGAATTTCTCGTTCAAGACCGACATATGAGAAACTCCGGAGTCAAACCAAACGTCTAAAATATTTGTGTCCTTCTCGACGTTATGAGAGTGGCATTTATCACAGCATGCTTTATCTCCGAATAATTCATCAAGGCTCTCGCGCCACCAAATACTTGTGCCATCTGGAGAAGTTTTGACTTTTTCGGCGAGCATTCTTATTCTGTCAGGAGTTAACGTGAAACTTCCGCAGTCCTTACAGTGAATAGCCGGAACAGGAACTCCCCAAACTCTTTGGCGGGAAATGCACCAGTCCGAACGAGAACTCACCATGTTAAAAATTCTGTCGCGTCCCCAATCCGGAATCCATTTTACTTCTTCGTCGATTACTCGTAATGCTTCATCCTTGAACTCTTTCACGTTGATGAACCATTGATCCGTTGCTCTGAAAATTACGGGGCGTTTGCATCTCCAGCAATGCGGGTAACTATGAAGGATTTTCCCGAAGCCTAATAATCTTCCTTTTTCCTTGATTAGCTCGATTGCTTTTTTACCGCCGTCGTCTAAGCTCATTCCTCCGACAATGGACATTTCACGTTCAAATTTTCCTGCGTGGTCAACTGAGCTGTAAACTTTCAAGCCGTAACGTACTCCGGTCTCGTAGTCCTCAACGCCGTGTCCCGGAGAAGTATGAACACAGCCTGTTCCTGTTTCGAGTTCGACGTAATCAGCGAGCACAACAAGAAGCTCATTCTCATAAAATGGATGCAACGGTTTCAAGTTCTCAAGCTCAGCACCTTTTACGAGTTTTACAGCCTCGCCGAGATTTAAGCCTGTATTCTCACTCACTGACTTTTTCAGGCCGTCAGCAAGAATGTAAATTTTTCCGTCGACCTCGTAAAATCCGTAATCATATCTCGGGTGAACAGCTACAGCCGCGCTTGATGGCAATGTCCACGGGGTTGTTGTCCAAATCACAATATTTACGTCTTTACCGGCCAATTCCGGGAATTTCTCAGCAATTTTCGGCATTGGATAAGCTACGTAAACAGAAGGGCTTTCCTCGTCCCAATATTCAATTTCTCCGGCGGCTAAAGCAGTCTGGCAATCAGTGCACCAGTAAACCGGCTTAAGTCCGCGATAAATTAATCCCTTCTCGACCATATCAGCAAAAGCATGAAGCTCTAAGTGCTCAAATTCCGGGTCAAGCGTAATATATGGATGCTCCCATTCTCCGAGACCTCCAAGACGCATAAATTCATCACGCTGAACATCAAGATAATGTAATGCTGTCTCTCTGCATTTCGCACGAAGTTCAACCGGGTCAATTCCTGTTCCCAATTTTGAGAGTTTAGCGTCCCGAAGTGAACGTAACTCAATCGGCAAGCCGTGAGTGTCCCAGCCCGGAACGTAAGGCGTGTAATGGCCTGTCATCGTCTTTGACTTAACAATAAAATCTTTCAGTATCTTGTTGAACGCCGTACCGATATGAATATCTCCGTTCGCATAAGGCGGGCCGTCGTGTAATTCAAAGCGTTCGGGTGAATGTTCTCGGGCGTGTAATGCTTTGTGATAAATGTCGTGTTTATGCCAGAACTCAAGGAAGCCGGGTTCACGTTTAGCGAGATTTGCGCGCATTGGGAAATCTGTAACGGGTAAATTTAGAGTATCTTTGTAATCTTTGTTGTCCATTAAAAAAGTTTAAGCCTCCAAGTAAAATTTATTTTCTGCGTATAGTATCACAAAAAT
>CALGHA010000108.1 GCA_937915835.1 uncultured Fretibacterium sp.
TTTCACGCATGAAGAAGGCATTAAATCATTCTATGAGCCTTAATTCAGCGAAGGAGGAAATTTATTCACAATGTATGCAATCATCGAAACAGGCGGAAAACAATACCGTGCAAGTGTTGGCGACAAGTTCAGAGTCGAGAAGTTATACGGCGAAACCAGCACAGAGATAATCTTTGACAAAGTTTTAGCAATCGGCGGAGAAGGAACAGAAGCAAAGTTCGGAACTCCTTACATCACCGGCGCAAGAGTTACAGCCGAAATCGTCAAGCAGGCTCGTGCTGATAAAGTTTTAGTCTTCAAGTACAAGAGCAAGAAGAATATCCGCAAAATGAAAGGCCACCGTCAGTATTACACCGAAGTAGTAATCAAGGAAATCGAAGCATAAATAAAATTGGTCGAAGTAACTTTATTCTTTCAGGGGAAAAATTTAGTCGGCATTCAAAGCAGAGGGCATGCGGGCTTTGCACAAAGTGGAAGTGATGTAGTCTGTGCGGCCGTGAGTGCTTTAATGCAGTCGTTGGTGTACGGAATATCTGAGGTTGCAAAGTTGAAATCCGCAAGTATTCACGTAAACCCCAGAGTTCCGGTTATTCGCGTAAATTGGCCGGAAATTGAATGTGAGAAAATTTCGTTATTAACTCAGACAATTTCACAATCCCTGAAGATAATTGCTCGCGACAATTCCAAGCACGTAAAAATTTATTCGGAGGTAAATAACCCATCATGAAGTTCACGTTTGATTTACAATTTTTCGCACATAAAAAAGGTCAGGGAAGTTCCACGAACGGCCGTGACAGTCAGCCGAAATATCGAGGAATTAAAGTTTTTGCCGGTCAAGTTGTCAATGCCGGAAGTATTTTAGTCAGACAGTGCGGAACAAAAGTTCATCCTGGCAAGCATGTCGGCTGTGGAAGAGATTTTACGCTTTTCGCTCTAGTTCCTGGAAAAGTCAATTATCACACGAAAATGAACCGCAAATTTGTCTCGGTTGAGCCTGTTGAAGCCGCCGAGTAGGTATAAGCATAAAAATTTCTCGATGCCCCTGAGATACGGGGCTAATTTTTTTATCAGGATATTTATTAAAGCATGAAATTTGTAGACATAGCTAATATTTACGTTAAAGCAGGACGCGGAGGAAATGGAGCCTTAAGTTTTCGGCGTGAAAAGTTCGTCCCAAAAGGAGGCCCGGACGGCGGCGACGGAGGCAAGGGCGGTGATGTAATTCTTGAGGCTGTCGGCGGAATTGTTACGCTTGCGGATTTCGAGTATGACCGACGCTTTCAGGCTGGGCATGCTGGACACGGAGCAGGAGCCTTAAGAACAGGAGCAAACGGAGAAGACCTGAAAATTTTTGTCCCATGCGGAACTTTAATACGTGATGAGGATGATAATATTCTCGCTGATTTGGTCGAACCTGGCCAGAAATTTATTGCTGCACACGGAGGAAAAGGAGGACGCGGAAATTCACACTTTGCAAGTTCATCACGTCGTGCACCGAAATTCGCCGAAAAAGGAGACGCAGGCGAGGAGAGAAATTTAACGCTTGAGCTGAAATTAATTGCTGATGTCGGACTTGCAGGATTTCCGAACGCCGGTAAATCTAGCATTCTTTCAGCCATTAGCGGCGCAAAACCCAAAATTGCAGGTTATCCG
Source organism: uncultured Fretibacterium sp. (assembly GCA_937915835.1). Classification (GTDB taxonomy): domain Bacteria; phylum Synergistota; class Synergistia; order Synergistales; family Aminobacteriaceae; genus JAFUXM01. Next base: position 1,654 of record CALGHA010000108.1, read on the forward strand.
TTCACGACACTTACACCAAATTTAGGCGTGCTTGCTGTTGATGACGCGAAAGTTGTAATTGCTGATTTGCCCGGATTAATCGAGGGAGCTCACGAGGGAAAAGGTTTAGGACTTCAATTTTTACGCCACGTTGAGAGAACCAGAATTTTATTGCACGTTATAGATTTATCGCAGGCCAATCCGGTTGAAAATTTTCATGCCTTAATCAACGAGTTCAAGGAATACGGAGCAGATTTATCATCAAGGCCCTGTATCGTAATCGGGAATAAGATTGACATTGAAGGTACTCAGGAAAATTTGAAGCTGTTGCGTTCTGAAGCTGAAAGTTTATCGCTCCCGTTTATGGCCGTAAGTGCTTTGACTGGCGAGAATATTCCGGAATTGATTAAAGCAGTCGCTGAACTCGTCAGAAAAACTCCAGCGGTGAAAAATTTTGTTGACGAGGACGAGAATAAAATTATCGAGCTTCCAAGAAAGAAATTATCCAGAAAATCTTCACGTGAACCCGTTAAAATCTTGAGATTGTCGGACGGCAGCTTCAGAGTTGAACACGAAAACTTCGAGAAATCCGTATCACGAATAAACTTTGAACACGAAGACGCTTTACAGAAATTCTCACAGCTTCTTAAGGCCTTGAGCGTTGAGGAAGCACTTGAAGCAGCTGGAGCACGAGAAGGCGACAAAGTTTATATTGGCGACGTTGAGTTTGACTTTGAGCCGGAAATTTCATCATGAAAACTGGAATAATGGGCGGAACATTTGACCCGATTCATTACGGACATTTACTCGCAGCAGAAGAAGCCCGCAGAAATTTGGGGATTGATCGCTTAATTTTCGTCCCGACCGGAGATCCGCCGCATAAACATGATCGTCATGTAGCATCAGCCGAAGATAGATACGCAATGACACTTTTAGCAACGGCCGGAGTTCTTGAGTATTCAGTTTCGAGAATGGAGATTGACAGGACGGAAGAGACACACACTGTTGACACTTTGCGAGAGTTTATTGCGTCGGGAGTTAAGCCGGAAGATTTGTATTTTATTACTGGGCTTGACGCTATGCTCTCGATTACAAGCTGGTTTGAGTACGAGAAAATCCCGGAGTTATGCACGCTCGTAACAGCAAGACGACCGGGTTATCCTGTAAGCGGGATTGAAAAATTGCCTGAATTTATCCGTAATAAGTTAAAATATATAGAAATCCCCCAGTTCGCAATATCAAGCACAGAAATTCGCGAACGTGCTCGGGACGGAAAAGGTATAAGATTTCTTGTGCC
>CALGHA010000109.1 GCA_937915835.1 uncultured Fretibacterium sp.
GGCCTAAATCATCGAGAACGTCATCTGTGCCGCTCAAAGTGAAAGTGTTAGCGTCGTATTCATAAGTAATGTTGAGTTCATCGCCGTATGAAGGCAGGCCGGTTCTTGCTGTTCTGGAAGGAGTGAGCCAGTTGAAATTGAACAGTGTGTTACTGCCGCTGGTTGTGCCTGTTGTAACGTTAAAGGAATATGCATCAGCGAGCGCATTATTTCCTACTGAGAGAATGACAGGAATAGGATTACCGTTCTCGTCAAGTTTATTTTCATAATAATATTCAGTCTTGTAAAGAATATTTCCGCTTAAGTCGAACTGATAATCTCCGTCCTCGTCCAAATCTGGAACCTGCCGGGATTTTCTCTCCTGCTGATAAATTACGTTCCCATTGGAATCCGTCGCAACTTGTGTACTTGAAGCCTCAACGTAAACTTCATTGCCGTCGTCATCAGTCGTCTTCACACTGATATTCCCGTTGTAAGTCGTGAAGCCGTAATCTGCCATGTCAAGAGTTTCTTTGTAGCTTCGAGTTCCTGTGTAAGTCTTAGTCGTTCCGTCAGAAGTCGTAAGATTAATCGTGTAAGTCGAATTTTGGCCAGGATTGGGATAATACCATTCATAGCCGCCTTCACTGTCCGTAATCCACTGAACTACAGCGTTGCCGTCGTCGTCTTTCTCAATTGTGAAGTCAATACCGTCATAAAAAGTTTTCTGGCCTTGAGTTATCGTCACAGTTCCGTTGTCAAAGTCTGAATACTCAGGAAGTCCGGAAGGCAAAATTTCGAGCTCGTTATTGCTGCGATTTCCTGTGAAAGTTGTATTCACGCCGCTTTTCGTAACGATAATATCATAAGTATCTGAAGCCTCATCCTCAAGCCAAGCGGCTCTTTGCGTCATCGTCGATAAATCGCTGTTGAGGTCATAATTTTTTGTTGTTCCGTCTTTTTCAACTGTTACAGTGTAAGTTAATGATGTATTATCAGGGTCAGGAATTATCCAGTCGATTACCGCGTGGCCTTGTCCGTCATTCATAACCTGAAAATCTTCGTCCTCAGTGTAAATAGTCCCGTCTGAGGCTGTAATCACAACTGAGCTTGCATTCTCAAATCTGCTTGTGTAATCAGGCTGTCCCAAACTTGCAGTGTTCCATTTGATTACTGCATTGCCGATGAAATTATTATTTTCGTCGACAAGAACACTGCCATTTTTATATGAGTAAGCGTCAATGTCAATCGTGAAATCCTGACCAAGATAATAACTGTTTTTGCCGTCAGTAATTCTGATTGCATCAGCGTCAATAAATGTTCCATATGTGGGCATAACAGTATCATTTGAAGTTATTGTGTCCTGAGCTGAACGTGTAACTCCATCAGAGATATCAAAAGTTTCTCCGCCGGTGCGTCCCTTGTAAGTCAGGGTTCCATTCGCTGGAGTTGTTAGCCAGTTTATCGCAATAGTATGTTCTTCCGTTGAACTGTCAACCGTTGTGCCTTGAACAATCGTATAATCCGTGCCGTATGTATAAGACGTTCCGTTTGTGCCGACAAGTGAGAAAAATTCTGCAAAGTCGTCATCAGTGGCAGAGCTTGTCAGGCCAGTATCATTAAGAATTTGTTCATAGCTCAACTTTGTACCTGAGATATTGCCGTAACCTGAATCAACGGTTAATACAACTTCCTGCTGAGAACTTGAGCCGTCAATTGAAGCTGTGAGTTCATCAAAGGCATCATAAATCAGCGTATAGCCTTCAGTAGGATGATTTGTCGTAGTATCCTCGTAAAGCCATACGATTTTTTCGTCTTCAATCGTATAATCCGTGTCGCGTGTATAAGTTTTTGAACCGTCAGGACTTGTTATGACAACATTAGAATAATCGCTCGTGTCTACAGTTGTACCAAGAATTGAAGAGAGCGTATTAATATCATTCCCAGAAGCTGAATATGTATGAGTATACGCTACTGTATAACTATCTGGAGGGAGGGCGTGCGTTGTTGCATCATAATCACCAAAATAGTTTGCGTAAAAGTTCTTATATTTAACAGTATCTGCATCACCACTTGACCATGATATTATGCTTAAAGTTGGTGAGACCGAAGAAAACTGTGAACGTATAATGAAATCTTGTCCGTAAGTATATTCATAAACATTACCATCATTACCAGTAGTATAGACGTGAAAATTGCTGCCATCTGTAACATAACGGTAAAAATTGGTTCCATTACCTAAATCAACAGTTTGTAGAGCGGTTCCCTCTGTGTTCAAATACGTACTCTCTAATGTCGTAACAGAACTATCATCGCTGAAAAACGGCCCGAAACTTGTGAGTATTGGTGCTCCTCCATTTGATGATGAAAGATTCTGCGACAGAATAGATTTTTCCAGGCTTACGTTATACGTTGAAGGCTTGCTTTCACTCTGAGTAATCCACACAATATTTCCCGATTCATCAACCGTAAAATCTTCGTCATAATTATACGTTGTCGTTCCGTCGGAAATTGAGAGCTTCGTGTAATCCGTTATCGTCTTATCGCTGAAAAGCGTCGTGAGTGCAAGCGATTTCTCTTCGTCATCCCGCGTTATTGTGTCTGAAGTCGTCGTTGTCTTAACCTCAACAGTTCCGCCATTGAACTTGAAATCGTAATCCTTGCCTAAAGAAGGCGCTTTGTTCATTCCAAGAGTTGTGTATTCTCCCTTGTAAGTCATGTAGGCAATCACTGAAGGGTTAGCGTCTAGAATATTTGTGCTTCCGTCGCCGTTTGTGTCCGAACTTACCGCCCAAGAAAAAACGTAACCGTTTCCATCATCATTTACCCTGATAACGTAATCCCGGCCGTATTTATAATCAACTGTATCACCGTCATCATTTATTGAGGTCATCGTGAATAAATCAGTGTCTACCGGGTCAATATATGTTCGTACTACACCGTCGGAATCCACGATAACTTTTGTCGGGATTTCATCAACATTGTATTTTGCCTTGTAAGCATTCTCTAATTCCGTAAAATCAGTCTCAGAAATTACATCATCAGCTGAAGGTGCGCTAGTCAACCATGTAATTTGGCCGGTATTGGAAACTGTAAAATCCGTTCCGTTTGTGTAAGTTGTGCCGTTAGCGTCAGTAATTTTTATATTCGTAAGGTCAGAACCTGCGGCAGCTAATACTTCGCTTGAGACTTCGTTTTGAGACGTGTATTTATGATTGTAAGTGAACGTGTAAGTTCCTGCTGAAGATTGGTTGCTTCCTGCTGTCGGCATCGCTGTGGGGGTTACGCTTCCGCCCTGAATGTTAGTGTAAACGTTGTCTCGGGACCATACAAGATAAGCCGTTTCTGATGTTGCAGAACCGCTTTCACGCAAGACAACTTGAGGCCCGTACGTATAGCTGATCGGATCACTGCCGTCAGACGGGGTGAAAGTTAATGATACTTCGCTGGGATCATCAAATTTTACGTATCTTACATCACGGCCGCTTGCATTCGACGTAACAATTTCTACTCCGTCATAGCCTTCAAACGTGGACATTCCTAAATTTGAAATTACGGTAGCATTATTGTAGTTCAGGGTGTCTGCGAAATTTTCGTTTGCAATCGTCTTTGTGTAGCTCACGGTAAAAGAAGTCGGCCCGCTTGAAGCAGCTGCTTTCTGTGCACTGATTGCCGGCGTAAACGTCTCTGTCTCCGTATAATTCACAGTGTAAGAACTCGGCTCATTCGTTTCTGCTGGAGCATCAAGCCAAACAACTTTTCCGTCCTCAAGCGTGAAATCTTTACCGTAATAATAATAATTGCCGTTATCGTCCTTAATCTTAAGCCTTGAACTCAATGTGCCGTTGTCGACTATGTTTAACGCAGAAATGTCCGCTTCACTTTCACCGTAAGTCCCTGAGACCTCGTAAACGTCATCAGAATTTAACGTGTATTTAATGTCGCTAACGCTCTTGCCGAGTTTTATTTCGTTGTCGGTGTCCTCGTATTGTTTCCAGCGAATTTCATTGCCGTTAATAATCTCGTAATCAGTTCCGCGCGTGTATTCCGTGCCTTTGCTGGTAATCTTGAAGTTGTCGTAATTATCTTTCGTTACGGAAATATCCGCCGTTGCTCCGGAATCCGCGTTCGTGATTAATCCCTTTAAGCTCGTTATTCCGCTTGAACTGTAACCGCCTTTAACAGTCCCTTCAATTTTCGTCTGGCCTAATCCTGTGCTGTCGCTCTTGAGCACGAGTTTGTTATCGACGACTGAAGCTGTTAAATTCATGGGATTATCGAGGGATTTTATTGCGTTGTTAATCCGTGATTTCAGGGATTGCAAACTGTCAGAGGCTTTGACTTCAACATCGACCGTCTGACCTCCTGCGGTTATGCTCATGACTTTATCTTTTCCGCCGACATAGCTTGCAATCGTCGAACCCGTCATTTGCCGTGAGCGTACAGTCTGGGCCGTAGCAATCTGCTTAACCTCGATGTCATGAACACTAACTTCTGCATCTGCGTTGACCGTTGCCGTGAGAATTTTTTTATACGAGCCTCCGTCTAAATTCTCAATCTCAATCTCTTTTGCCTTGTAAGTTGATGGGAGCTTGAGCGTCGTCAATGAAGATTGCAGACTGTTCATCATAACCTTCATTTCTTCAAAGAGGCTCTTCTTGTTCTGCAAATTTGTCTTCTTGTTGACTTGAACTTGTGCAGGCTGAGCGGCGGCAGTAATGATCTCGTCAATCATGCTTTCCCAGTCCATACCGGAAACTACACCGTTGATTGTCATCGATGCCATGGTAATTTAAACCTCCTGTTTCGTAATACTATCCTGTTTAAAAATATCGGCAAAAATTATCATGAATATTAATAATCTCGCTGACCTCTGATTAAGTCATCAAGACTTTGACGTTCAACAACAAGTTTAGCTTCTCCGTTCTCGACGAAGACAACTGCCGGCCTCTGTAAATAATTATAATTGCTCGACATGCTGAAGGTGTATGCTCCTGAGTTGTAAAGCCCGATGATGTCTCCTGCTTTCAATAACGGGAGTTTAGCGTTGTCAATGAGAATATCTCCGCTCTCACAGCATTTTCCGACAACTGAGACTTTCGTATTTCCCTCACGGTTATAGATTTTCCCGTCTGGATTTGCGATTGCTACAGCGTCATACTCGGCGTTGTACAAAGCAAAGCGCGGATTATCGGCCATTCCGCCATTGACAGCAATATACGTAATTCCCGGAAGTTCCTTGATGTTCTCGACGCGGTAAAGTGTCAAGCATGCTTCAGAGATTACCCAGCGGCCCGGCTCAAAGATTGCACAGGGGATTTCAAGCCCGAAATTTTTACAGCCTTCGTAAAGAGCATTCATGATTTTATCCGTGTAAAACTCAGAACGCATTGCCGGAACAGAAGGATTAATGACAGCTCCGAAGCCTCCGCCGATATTAAGCTCGTGAGTGATAAAGCCTAATTCTCCTTTCAGCCTCTTCATGAGTTCAAGAATTTTTGCGAGCGACTTCAAATAATCGTCTGTGTCGAATAACTGTGAGCCAACATGAAAATGCAAGCCCCGAATGTCAATAAATTCACTCTTCATAGCGTAATTAATCGCGTCAGTCAGCATTGGCCCGTCTAATGGAAATCCAAATTTGCTGTCAGTTTGTCCCGTCGAGATATATGCGTGAGTATGAGCGTCAACTCCAGGCGTTACCCGTATCATAATTTTTTGCACATGGCCGAACTTTTTCGCGCATTCCTCAATGACTTTTAACTCGTCTGGATGGTCAACAATAATTCTGCCAACTCCTGAACTTACAGCATACGAAATTTCTTCATGACTTTTTGCGTTGCCGTTCATCTCGATACGTTCAACGGGGAAATTCACGCTCAATGCCGTAAATAATTCTCCCATCGAGACGACATCAAGCCCCAATCCCTCACGATTAATTAATTCTGCAACCGCACGCGTCAAAAATGCTTTACCCGCATAACGTATTCTCGTATTCGGCCAGCGCTCTAAAAATGTCTCGCGTAACTCACGACATCTTGACTTGATTATTCCTGCGTCGTAAACGTAAAGAGGAGTTCCGAACTCGTCAGCTAATTTTTGGCAGTCAACTCCGCCCCATGTTAAGTTATTATGTGTAGAAATTTTTGAACACTCCTTTTTCATGATATTATTAGCGCACAAAATTATATAAAACTTTATCGCCGAAATGAAAATTTTAATATGTCAATTATGAACGCAATAAATCATGTTAAATCTCGCTGATTGGGAACGTGAAAATTTTACAGCCTCATCAAATATTGCCGGTGTAACTGTAAATTTCCCTTCCCGAAAAATTTATTTCTCGCCCGAAGTCTTGAGCCTTTTACGTTTTGACGCCTCAACATGTCCGAAGACTTTAGACCAGCTTAATGAACTTTGTCATCCTGAGGACCATTTGCAAATCTCCAGGCTTGAGCAAGTTATCAAGAGCAAAGAAAGTTTTATCACGATTACGCGAAGGCTTTTTTGCGGGGATGGCCATTACAGGAATTTTCGGCTTGAGGCAATTATTCACAGAAATTCCAGAGGTAAACCCGAAAAATTAACAGGACGTGAAATTTCTGCGCTTAATGCTTGGCTTGCTACTGCTTCCGAAGGCGACAAGATAGAAAGCCAAGACGAGAACGGAAATATGAAAATTCTTGAGGCCGTAAGAGTTCAAGGGGTTATGACGCTGTTTAATGCCGGAATGATTGAGGACATGCAGAACGAAAATATGAGGCTTAGGCGGGAAATCCAAAGAAGAATTTTCTCGGCCAATTCCCAGCCCTTAAAGCTCCCGGATTACTCGGAAAATGAGGATATTTTACGCTCGAAACTCGAAGACTATATCAACTCAGCTTTGAACGTCTTGACGGGAAATAATCAGCTTAAGGCTCTTCGGCGTTCACTCAACGAGACAAGTTTAACCGTCGGAATTGTGGGCTTGACCAGCAGCGGGAAATCGTCATTCATGAACTCACTCTTAGGCGAAAAGTTAATCCCCGAACAGACAAAAGCAACTACGAATGTCCCGATTATATGCCGAGAAGGTGAGACTAGAAGCGCAAAAGTTTTCTATCAGGACGGCCGAGTTGACGAAATCCCAAGCGTGAGATTAACGGGAAATTATGTTAAGGATATTGCCTCAGAAGGATTTAATCCCGGCAACAGGTCAGGAATTGCACGAGTTGAGATGATTATTCCGGGCGCGATGATACCTGAAGGAATTTGCTTCGTCGACACTCCAGGTTCTGACGCTCTGATAAGTTCAGGTGGAGCAATGCTGAGAAATATTTTGCCTGAACTCGACATGCTGATTTACGTTACGCCTGTTCGTGCAAGACTTAAGGGGGCTGATTATGACCTGTTGAAAAATATTCTGAGCATAAACGCTAAAATCGTGTTCGTGCTGTCTCAAATTGACTTGGAACGTGACGACACCGAAGCAGGAAAAATTATTCATTCGGCTCATGACAAAATTTTAGGCGACATTAACGCGATAAGACATGACATGAAAAATTTTTGCGGGCTTGACGTTGATGTAATTCCGGTTTCTGCGAAGATTGCATGTGAGAAATTTTATGACAAGAAATCTCAAGCCTGGATTGACGCTAATCTTGAAGACGTCGTGAAATATTTTGAGCCTCTCAGCAGAAATTCTTTCACACGGGCTTTAACTCTCAGGGCTGAACGAACATTAAAGATTTTGGAAGGAGTTATAGCGAGAAGAGAAGTTACAGGTTCATCAAGATGGCGTATTCAAGATGTCATAAGCAACCTCAAAAAGTTATTATCAGCTGAACAAAAATTTACGGAAATTCCTTCGGGCTACTCATTCAGTGAGAGCGTAATCACTCCGAAAACTCAAAGCCAAAATCTTTTGTCGTCGTTAATTACGTCAATGCGAGAGCGTGAGTTTCGGACAAAGTTTTTCTCACTTGATGCTTTAACGGGAAAACGAAAAATTATCTTGTTGGGAGCTGAACGAGACCAGAGCTTGAAATTATTTTCCCGTCTTGCCCATAATTTAACGCTCGAATATTTACCCGACGGAGGGATTTCAAAAAGTGAATGGCTTTATTCCGGGTATTCAGCTCCGTTTGAGTGCATAATTCTTCCGGTTATCGGCAATGAGAATATCTTAATAGCTCCGTCGAACGCCAATATCACGCAAAAATTGGACTGGCATAAACTCTTTCAAGAATACGTTCCTGTTGTCAGCATTGATTTAGCGCGAGTTGACTCCGGACTTTCGGACCTGGCTTATTCGCCTTATATCACGGGGCTCGCAATTTCACAATGGATATTATCTTTCGGGAATGCTGGATTGTTCGACACAAGACAAAATGATTTGACATCGCAGGTGCCTAAAAGATTTCGGGAGTTCGTCGAGCTTAACGGGATTATTAATCCTGAATGGTTCATATTTGAGAATTACAAGATATTCTGAGCAAAAAATTATCGATTAGCTTTCTCGCAATACTAGCCTTATCCGGAATATTCATGTTAATAATCTCTTCGGGCGTAAAAAATCCTGCGCGCGTAATCTCCGTGCCGTCGGGCTTAATCTCGCCTGAAGAGTATTTTGCGTTAAATCCCAGCATTAACGAGTTCGGAAACGGCCAAGTCTGTGAGCCGAAATACTTTACATCGTCGACTTCAATTGAAACTTCCTCCTTAATCTCTCGTCTTACAGCCTCTTCAAGTCTCTCACCAGGTTCAACAAAGCCCGCAATCACACTATAACGATTATCAGGCCACGCGGCATTATGAGCGAGTAATAATTTCCCGTCGTGTTCTATCGCAGTAATCACAGCAGGAGAAATCGGAGCATAAAATATTTTCCCGCATGCTTCACATTTTCGCCCGTAATCGTTTTCATTAGGGATTAATTTTCCGCCGCATGACGAACATAACTTTACGTTCCGAAACCAACTCATGAACTGCAAAGCTCCTGAAGCAATCGTGAACGCTTTATCCCCTGCAATATGCCAAAAATCACGCAAGCTGATTAATTCTTCGTCCGGAATATTCTCACATTCTGCCCAAGAAGTTATTTTCTGCCAGTTTTCTGGTAAAGTTTCAGAGCTTCGGTTTACGTCAAAACTCGAAAGATAATCTTCATCAAAATCATAAACTCCGTCTTTCATGAGAATTTTATTGCCGCAAAATATTAACATCATGCTCACTCCTATATATTTATTAATGCCGTATAATATTACAAAAAATTTCAGGTGATGACAAAATATTATGCTGACATTAAATATTGCTGGCAAGTCCATAACTGAAGCCGCAAATCTCATGAAAGAGGCTGTCTCTAAAGGCGAAAACGAGCTGAAAATATCAATTGACGGTCCGGCTCAAGCTGAGAGTGTCAAGAAATTTCTGGAGCCTCAAGGTTTCAATAATATTCTTCCTGAAGACGACGAAGGAACTTTATACATTATAGCTTCACGTCCTAATCAGAAACAGAAAGATAAGGCGAAAGAAACAACAGAAGCTGACGATAAAGAATACAAGCAAGACAAATTCAAACAAGAAACGGAACAGCTAACTTCTAAGCCAGAAAAAAAAGTTCAAGCCTCCCAAAACTCAACGGGAATATTAATCTCGTGTGAACCTGGAAAATATAATCAGGCATTCTACAAAAAATTTCTCTCGTCCATAATCAAAGCAGAACACAAGCCTAGCATTATAGCCCTGATGAACGGCGCTGTGAAATTAGCCGCGTATAATTCTCAAACTTGCGATTTTCTCAAGAAACTTGAAGCTGACGGCGTGAAAGTATTAATATCCGAGAGCTGTACTGACAGATTAGCTATGACCGGAGCAATCGGAGCTGGAGAGATTATTGACATGAGCGAAATTCTTGATGAGATTTTTGCGTGTGAAAAAGTTATCAGCGTATAATTATTAAGCTCAGGATTTACGGAACTTACGATACGATACGAAAGGAGATTTAACAATGTCATATAAATTGGGAGAAGTAATTTTATCGCGTGAGACAATTGCAAGACGCGTTAAAGAGATTGCCGCAGAAATCGTGAAGGATAACGGCTGTGATAAAAGTCTTGTTGTCGTCGGAATTTTAACGGGAGCGGCGTTTTTCCTGACTGACTTAGTGCGCGAAATGCCCGAAGATATTGACGTTCGAGTTGATTTCATGTCCGTAGCTTCTTATGGCGATAATACGACAAGCAGTGGGGTTGTGAGAATTTTCCATGACTTGAAGTCCAGCATTGAAGGCAAAAATGTCCTCGTCGTTGAAGATATTGTTGATACAGGCTTGACGCTTTCACACTTAATCGAGCTTCTCAAGGGAAGACATCCAAACAGCTTGAAAGTCTGTGTATTGCTCGACAAATACGAACGACGTAAAACAGAAGTCAAAGTAGATTACTGCGGGTTCAGAATTCCTGATAAGTTCGTCGTAGGTTATGGGCTTGATTGCGCAGGAATGTGGAGACATCTTAAGGATATTAAGTACGTGATTGAAGAATAACAAAAAAACTCCCTCTGACTTAACAGGGGGAGAAATTTTTCAACGCTTTTTACGGCCAAAATACACTCCTGCTCCAAGCAAAATTATTCCAGTCAGTGTAAATCCCCACGCCTTAGGTATATAGCCAAATAAATGGTCAAAGAAATATCGGGACGCTAATATCACACAAAAAGTTATTCCAGTTGATGAATGACCGCGATAAATATTAACCAGCATTAACACAGCGATTATCAGAGCATTAATCACAGCAAAAACATCCTTGTGAACTGCAAACAGCTCACCTCGCCAGAACTCAGGCCAAGTTAATAATAATCCGAATAATCCAAGCATGAGCAACCCTAAAATCTCAATATCAGGAAAATTTTTCATGAACGACATTAAAGCTCCGGAAATCGCAAGAATTATCAATGTCCATGTTCCACCAAAACAAAGGCTCATTCGTGAGGATAATAATAATAACGTCAAGAACATGTTCACGATAAATGCTAGTCTCTCACGCGTAAAATTCCAGACTAGCCATAAAAATATTATCAACGCAAATGCACTCACTGGCGAGAAAAACTCAAGAACTGAAACTCGCGCTGTGTTGATGAACTGCAATGCCCAGAAATTTATCGCTTCGGTGTCGTTCAGCCAGATTAAAGCAACAAGCTGAGATAAATACACATGCCAATTATCACGGGTTATTAATGACACGGAAATTATCTCAATCAGCCAATAGCCTAACACTTCGGAAAAACTTAGCTTTATATCGTACATGCGGGTAATTAAAAATACTCCGGAGCCGAAAATTATACTTGACAATAATAAAAATACTTTGCCCGTCTTCGTCTCACTTTTACCAGTGAAAAAATATGCCGTCAACGATAAAACATAAGCAAATGAGATTATGCCGACACGTAATAATTTGTTCAGTTCGTGCCAATGAGCCGCTATAAAACTCACAAATCCAAGCAACAGCAATACTCCGCCGGCAGTCAGCAAAATATTCCGCAGGTTGTTTGCCTTCACATCGTAAAGCGATAATATTCTCTCGGCTTGGTCTGAACTGATTATCTCCTGTTCCTGCCACGTCTCTGCTTCACTCACAAGAAAATCATATTCCCTCTTGCGTATACTCAACATCTCAGCTTACTTTGCTTCCCAATGGGATTGTCTCATCAAACGGCGTTAATAATGTCAAGGCTTCAGCTACTCCGTCATGTTTCACACTGGCCGCTAATATCATTCCGTTGCTCATTATTCCGCAGAGCTTCACGGGCTTCAAGTTCGTAACTAGAATTACACGCTTATGCATTAACTCTTCTGGTGTGAAAAATGCCTTAATTCCCGAACAAACTGTGCGCTTCTCATAGCCTAAATCGACTTCGAGCTTGTATAATTTCTTTGAGCGCGGAATTTCCTCAACGTTGATAATCTCTGCTACTCGCATATCTACCTTCGCAAAGTCCTCTATCGTGATTTCGCTGTTCTGTTCAAGTTTTGCGGTTTCCTTTGATTTTTGCCACTCATTAATATCTATTCGGGGGAATAAAACTTCTGATTTGTTAATGCGCGTTCCGGCTCCTGCTCCCCATGAAAAACTTTCATATAATAATTTCACTGGCTCGTCATTAATTCCAAGCTGAGAATAAATTTTGCTGGCTGTGTCGGGCATAAACGGAGCAATTAATAATCCCGTAAGTCTTAAAGCCTCGTAAAGATTTAGCAATACATAGTCAAGTTCATGAGATTTTGCAGGGTCCTTCGCAAGTTTCCAAGCTAAAGTCTCATCAATAAATTTATTCGTTCGTGAAATAAATTCCCAGATTGCTTTTAATGCGTCATCATAGGCGTATTCGTTCATGGCCTCGTCAACTCGTGATAAAATCTCAGGAGCTAATTCACTCAGAGGCGAAATATCTTCATTCTTGGGAACTATTCCAGCGCGATACGACTTTATCATCTGAAGCGTGCGATTTAATAAATTACCTAAGTCGTTTGCTAAGTCACTGTTAATCCGGTTCACAAGAGCTAATTCCGAAAAATCACCGTCGTTGCCAAATGGAACTTCACGCAACAAAAAATACCTGAACGCGTCTAATCCGTAACTCTCAACAATTTTAAACGGGTCAATCACATTCCCTTTGGTCTTGCTCATCTTCTCGCCGTCAACTGTCCACCAGCCGTGAGCTATTATCTCAACTGGTAAGTCATAGCCAAGTGCAAGAAGCATTAACGGCCATGTTACGCAATGAAACCGGATTATATCCTTGCCGACCATATGACGAACATTAGGCCAATATCGCGCAAAATTATTCTCGCCCAGAGCTGAAACGTAATTTATCAGCGCGTCAAACCATACGTAAATCACATGAGCCTCATCACCAGGCACGGGAATTCCCCATTTTAAGCTAGTTCGTGATACTGATTGGTCCTTCACGCCGCCTTTCAAAAAACTCATAATCTCATTGTAGCGAATACGCGGCATTACAGCTTTCACGTGGTCTTCATAGAACTTTATTAAAGCCGGAACATATTTGCTTCCCTTGAAAAAATAGCTCTCCTCTTCCATTATGATTAACTCTCGCCCGCAATCTGGACATAACTTTTTGCCGTCATGTTCGATTATCGCGTTTTCGGGGACGTACGTCTCATCAGGTACACAATAATACCCGGAATATTTCCCTTTGTAGATGTCTCCCTGTGAAATTAACTTCGCAAAAATTTCCTGCACTTTCTTGATGTGCCGAGCTTCTGTCGTCCTGATAAAATCGTCGTTGCTGATATTCAAGACTTGCCATAATCGCTTAAAGTTTACGTGAATTTCATCAACAAGTTCTTGCGGAGTTTTACCCTTCGCTTCCGCTGAAACTTGAATTTTCTGCCCGTGTTCATCAGTACCCGTCAAAAAATAAACGTCAAAGCCCTTCATTCGCTTGTATCGTGCTGAAACATCACAGGCTATCGTCGTGTATGCATGCCCAATATGCGGAATGTCATTAACATAATAAATCGGCGTGGTGATATAAAATGCTTTCATGAAAATTGCCTCCTTCGTGTTCTATAATAATATCATGTTCGCAAAAAGGAGCTTTAACATTGTATACTCTATTTCTTTATGGAATTTTCGGCGTGCTCACTACTTTACTCAATATTTTCGCTTATTGGCTGTTCACTAGAATTCTCAACTTCTCCGTCGTTCAGGCTACTGTTATCGCTTGGATTATCGCAGTATTATTCGCTTATTACACTAATCGAAAATTCGTCTTCCACAGCAAAAATAATTCCCTCAATGGCATAATCTCGGAAGCCTCAGAATTTTTCATCTGCAGACTTGCTACAGGAATTCTTGACGTGATTATCATGTTCGTGTTCGTTGATATTCTCGCTCTAAACGATGTCCTCATAAAAACTTGCTCTAACATTCTCGTGATAATCGCAAATTACATCGCTAGCAAATTATTTATCTTTAAGCATAAGGAGGAAATTTAATCATGATAAAAATTGCCGCTGTCGCTCGTGGCGATATCCCGGCTGACCTCGTCATTCACAACGCTAAAATCGCTAACGTCTTCACTCAAAATTACGAACTCGCTGACGTCGCCGTTTACTCCGGAAAAATTGCGGGAATTGGCGAAAATTACTCCGGACGTGTAAACTTCGACGCAAAAGGCCGCGTCCTAATTCCTGGCTTAATCGACGGACATATTCACATCGAAGACACCATGATGACACCGGCCAATTTCGCAAAAATCGCCTCACTTCACGGCACTACAACCGTATTCGCTGACCCTCACGAAATCGCTAATTGCTTGGGAATGTCAGGCCTCGAATACATGTTCAAAGCGTCGCAGGGCCTCCCTGTTGATATTTTCTACGGGGCTCCGTCATGCGTCCCGGCTTCTGAGTTCGAAACTCCTTTTGACGAACTCGACATGAACGCTATTAAATCAATGTTCGAACGCAATTTAACTCAACATCTCGGCGAAATGATGAATTTCCCTGCTGTCATTAACGGCGACACGGACGCTTGGGGAAAAATCTTAGCCGCTGGAAACGTCCCTTTAACCGGTCATGCTCCGGGCGTAACTGGCAAAAATCTTAATGCTTATCTTTCTTCTGGCATAAACTCTGACCACGAATGTACGGAACTCAACGAAGCACGAGAGAAATTATCACGCGGAATGTTCATCATGCTTAGGGAAGGTGCAAGCTTCAATGATTTACGCACTCTTTTACCGTTAATTCGCGAAAATCCCCTTAATGCCGCTCGCTGTATGGTCGTCAGTGATGATATTACTGCTCGATATTTGCTCGAAACCGGACATATGGACGCTAAAATGAAAATTATGCTCTCTGAAGGCCTGAACCCCTTTATCGCTCTCAGAATGATTACGCTGACACCGGCTGAATATTTCAGGCTCTACGACAGAGGAAGCATAGCACCAGGAAAAATTGCCGACTTCGCTATTCTCGATAATGACGAACTCGATGAAACTTTCAAGATTAATTCCGTCTGGAAAAACGGCCGATTAATCGCAAAAAATGAAGACAGCTTCCATATTGACGAGACTGAACACGCCGCTCCTGCAATAAAACTTCACGTGAAAAATATTCCGACAACAGAGCAAATCAAAATTAATCCCGCCGGCAAAATTATAAACGTAATCGGAGTAACTCAAGGCACCGTAATAACGAAAACTCTTCAAGTCCCATTTGAGGACGCAAAACCTGAGAATGACATAGCCAAAATCGTAGTGCTTGAACGTCATCATGACACAGGGCGTTTCGGCGTAGGCTTTGTTCATGGCTTGGGAATTTCGAGCAAAGGGGCAATAGCTTCAAGTGTCGCGCATGACGCTCATAATTTCCTGGCGATTGGGGCTGATGACAGGAGCATAATTACAGCCTTAAGCAAACTTGCAGAAATGGGGGGAGGGCTTGTTACGACTGAATACGAAAAGATTACAGGGTCATTTGCACTTCCGATTGCCGGCCTGATGAATTGCCTCACACCAGAACAGACAGCCGCAGAACTCGCAAAAATGGACCGAGAAGCCGAAATATTATGCGTGAAAATCCCTAATCCTTTTATGGTCATGAGCTTCCTTCAGCTTTCAGTGATACCGGAGCTCAGAATTACTGACTTGGGATATGTCGATATCACGAAAGGCGGCATTCAGAAACTTTTTGTGAGATAATATTTGCTCATTTTCATTTTAATTGGGAGTGATAAAAAATGTCATTATTCAAAATTCGCGAGACTGGAAGCACGTTCTTCACTGAAGTTCTCGCGGGCATCACGACTTTCGTAACGATGAGTTATATCATCTTCGTGAACCCGACAATCCTCAGCAACACAGGCATGGACTTTCAAGCGCTCGTTGTCGTTACTTGTCTTGCGTCGGCACTCGGGACTTTCTTAATGGCCGTGTTCGCGAATTATCCGATTGCTCTTGCTCCTGGAATGGGCTTGAATGCTTTCTTCGCGTTCGGTGTCGTTTTGACCATGAAGATTAATGGAGCCCCAGTAACTTGGCAAATGGCACTCGCCGCCGTCTTGATCGAGGGAGCAATTTTCGCCGTCCTGACGCTTACGAATATTCGGGAAGCTATCATGAATGCGATACCGAAATCGCTCAAAATTGGAATTTCCGCCGGAATTGGCTTGTTCATCACGTTCATAGGCCTTCAGTCAGCGGGAATAATCATTCACAATGACGCAACTTTGCTTGGTCTCGGTCATTTCAGAGATAATATTCCAATGTTAATGTCGATGGCCGGTCTTTTCATCATGGCAGTTCTCACGGCTTGGAACGTCAAAGGAGCTTTATTAATCGGCATTCTCATAATCACAGCGATTGCGGCAGTTTTAGGACTGGTTGAAATTCCTGAAAAATTCGTGTCAGAACCTCCTTCAATTATGCCCTTAATGTTCAAATTTGATTTCTCACTCATAAAAGAGCCTCAATTCTGGGTAGTCGTGTTTACGTTCTTCTTCGTTGACTTTTTTGACACGCTCGGAACTCTCGTAGGTGTCTGCAACAGGTCCGGACTTCTTGACGAAAACGGAAATCTTCCGCGTGCTAAAGGAGCATTGATGGCGGACGCTCTCGCGACGATGGCCGGTGCCGCAATGGGAACGTCAACCGTTACAAGCTACGTTGAGAGTTCTTCAGGCGTTGCGCAGGGCGGCAGAACTGGACTTACAGCTGTCATAACTGCGTTGTTATTCGTCGGTGCAATTTTCTTCACTCCGATTGTCGGCATGGTCCCGGCTTATGCCACTGCTCCAGCGTTGATAATCGTCGGAGTTTACATGATGATGTCCCTGCGTGATTTGAACTTCAACGACTGGACGGAATTAATCCCTTCACTCTTGGGCTTTTTCATGATGCCTTTTGCTTACTCAATCGCCGTCGGTATCGAGTTCGCAATTGTGTCTTACGTGATTATCAAAATCTTCACTGGCAAAATTAAAGATATATCATTTTTGATGGTGGTATTAACGGCGTTATTCATCGCTAAGGAATACTTCGCATAACTCATTTTTGCTCTCTCGCTTCAAAATGGGGGAGCCTTTTTTTATCTCTCACTTCTGCGTAAAACTATCATTTTCACTTTTTCTGCTTGACATAATCCATTTATGATATATAATACGTGCATAAACGAAACAGGAGGTGAAAAAAAATATGGCAGTTACAGAAACCCCGAAGAAAGTATCAGTAAGTGTGAGGCTCAATAACGGAGTAGACAGCTCCGGAAACGTTCAAACTGTGAGTGTTTCGCTCGGAAGTCTGAGCACAACGGGTTATGATAACACAAAGGCTTTAGCGGTTGCGGAAGCGCTTGAGGATTGTTTATCGTTGTCGGTTTACAGCGTGGAGAAGACTTATGTAACCACGATTGAGGACGAATAGCAATTTTGAGATATTACGAAGGAGGTGAAATCACAAATGGTGCAGAGTTTCAAATTATCGCTCAATTTTTCGACAGCCAGCGGAGAGAGTACGACCCTGAACTACAAATACGCGGACCCCGATGTAACGACCGCCCACGTGAACGCGTTAGTATCAGCAATCATCACGAATAACGCCATTTTCGCGAAAGTTCCAGCGGTATGCAAGAGTGCGAAATTGATAGAGACCGACGAGACGGAATTTACATTAAGTGCATAGTTAACAATTCTTAACCCCCCTTGAATTTTCAGGGGGGATATTTTTATGCTATAATCACGCTGAAGTTAAGCAAAGTTTTGCGTAAATTTTTTGCTTAATCACAAAAGGAAGTGTGATTAAATGACAGAATATAAGCCCATACGAGAAATTTTCGGAACGATGTTATTCGACAGACGAGTAATGAAGGAGAAATTGAACCCTGAAATCTACTCGCAAGTCATTGAAGCGATGGAGGGCCGAGCACGTTTAAGCCCTGAAGCGGCCGACATAGTAGCCGGAGCGATGAAGGACTGGGCAGTGTCCAAAGGCGCAACGCATTGGTCTCACTGGTTCCAGCCGCAGACTGAATTGACGGCCGAGAAGCATTTAGCCTTCACCTTATCGGACAGTGACGGAAGCCCGATAGAACTTTTCAGAGGCCATCATCTAGCACAAGGTGAACCCGACGCGTCAAGTTTTCCATCCGGCGGAACGCGTTCAACTTTTGAGGCACGCGGATATTCGGCATGGGACATCTCAAGTCCAGCGTTCATCGTGAAAAGTCCGAAGGGCGGAACACTTTTTATCCCGACAGTTTTTCTTTCTTATGACGGAACTCCTTTAGACCTGAAAACCCCGTTACTGCGCTCACTTGACGCTGTTGAAAGCCGCTCATTGAAGCTTTTGCGAGTTTTAGGCCAGCGAGGAATTAAGAGCGTGAAACTGACAGCTGGAGCCGAGCAGGAATATTTCTTACTTGATAGGCCGCGCGCACAAATGAGACCTGACATTCGATTTTGCGGCAGAACGTTAATTGGAGCACAACCGGCGAAAGACCAGAAATTAGACCATCACTATATGGGAGCAATT
This sequence comes from uncultured Fretibacterium sp., assembly GCA_937915835.1. Lineage (GTDB taxonomy): Bacteria > Synergistota > Synergistia > Synergistales > Aminobacteriaceae > JAFUXM01. Next base: position 18,514 of record CALGHA010000109.1, read on the forward strand.
CATAACCGAGTATTGCGTTACATGGAGGACGTTGAACGCGATTTAGCGAGATTAGGTGTATCAATTATGACACGTCATAACGAAGTTGCACGTTGCCAATTTGAATTTGCTCATCTTTTCAGCGACGCGAACAGAGCCTGCGACCAGAACCAAATCTTAATGGAAACAATGCGTAAACTTGCACGTCAACACGAATTACGGTTATTATTCCATGAGAAGCCATTTGCTGGTATGAATGGCTCAGGAAAGCACACAAACCTATCATTAATGGACAGTGAAGGAAGAAATCTTCTCAAGCCGTCAAATTCCCATAGACGCAACGTGATATTCTTAGCATTTTTATCGGCTGTAGTTTTAGGCGTATCAAGGTTTCACAGCCTATTGCAATTCTCGACGGCGACATACGGAAATTTATTCAGGCTTGGAGGCCACGAAGCTCCGCCATCAATCATAAGTGTATATTTAGGCTCAGCATTGATGGATTTAATTCACCGGTTAAAGAGTTCTGACGTATCAATGCCCGAAAAAAGAGTTATGGACTTGGGACTAGCGAAATTGCCTGAGATAATTCCGTTCGACAGCGACAGGAACAGGACTTCTCCGGTTGCGTTCACAGGCGACAAGTTCGAGTTTCGAGCGCCCGGTTCAAGCCAGTCAATAGCATTACCCGTAACGATGTTTGCGAGTTTGTGGGCATATGGGATTGAGGAAGTTACAAAAATGACTGAAGCGCGCATTTCTGGGGGCATGGAAGCTATGGACGCGGCATTAGACGCGGCACGTGAAGCCTTTGAACTCGGAAGCAAAATTTTATTCGAGGGCGATGCATATTCTCATGAATGGCAGAATGAAGCAAAAATGCGCGGTTTAATCGAAGCAGAGACAATGCCGGACAGAATTGATTTATTATTGAAGCCTGAAAACGTCGAGATGTTATCAAGTTTAGGCGTATATCGCAAAAATGAGCTTGAGCATTTACGGGAAATCCGGATGAATGCTTTTG
>CALGHA010000110.1 GCA_937915835.1 uncultured Fretibacterium sp.
GTATCAATCAGGAAAAATTCAACGAAGGACTCAAATAATCAGGAGGATCTATCATGACGGAATTAGAGCTAGCAACATCCAGAACTTGGGCAGAAATTAATCTTGATAACTTAGCTCACAACATAAAAACTTTACGCGCAATCTTAAATCCCAACGCTAAATTCTGCGGAGTAGTCAAAGCGAATGCTTACGGTCATGGAATGTTAGCCGTCGCAAAAAAACTTCAAGAGTGTCATGCGGATTACCTGGCTGTTGCGAGTGTAGCTTCGGGCGTTGAACTTCGCAAACACGGGATAACTTTACCGATTTTATGTTTGGGCCAGGCTTCTACGGAACTTGCTGAATTAATGTGCAATTATGGGATTACTCAGGCCGTCGGAGATTTTGCGAATGCGAAAAAACTTTCGGATCATGCTCAGATTGTCGGGAAAAAAATTCGTGTTCACATAAAGATTGATACTGGAATGAGCCGAACAGGTTTTTACTGGCCTGAACACGACGACGCTCTCAAAGCTAAGACAGCCGAAGAAATTTTCACACTCTGCAATCTTCCCGGTCTTGAAGCTGAAGGAATGTTCACTCACTTTGCAATCTCAGACGACGACGAAATTTTTACACGTCTGCAATTAAGCAAACTCCTTGAAGCAAAAGATTATCTTTCAAAACTCGGCCGAGAGTTCAAGATTATTCATGCTTCGGCGAGCACTGGAGTGTTAAAGTATCCTGAAGCTCATTTAGACATGGGAAGGTTCGGGCTTGCGTTATACGGTTATGCGTCTCCTGATGTCGGCAATGCTGGAAGTGATATAGACTTGAAGCCGGTAATGACCGTTAAGAGCAGAATTACAGCTGTCCGAAAAATGCCCGCTGGTGAAACTGTGAGTTACGGAAGGACTTATACGCTTAAGCGAGATTCGTTGATTGCTGTAATGCCGATTGGTTATGCTGACGGTTATCCGAGAGTTCTAACAAATCAATCTTACGTGAAAATTCATGACACTTTATGCCCGACAATTGGCCGTGTATGCATGGATATGACGATGGCCGACGTTACGGATATTCCGGGCGTTAAAGCTGGGGATATTGCGACAATTTACGATTACGAGTTAATGCCCCAAGCAGCACAAAAAGCCGGAACAATTATAGACGAGATTGTGTGCCGAGTTATGCCGCGAATTACGAGAGTTTACATTGATTATGGCAAAATGACGCTGAAGAAGTAAAATGTTGCCATTCAGATTAAAGCCGGTATTCAAGAATTATTTATGGGGCGGGACAAGGTTAATCACTGACTGGGGAAAAAAGCCTGAGAGTGAAACACTTGCTGAGAGCTGGGAATTGGCCTCACATCAGGACGGTGATAATGTTATTCTCGACGGAGAACTTAAGGGCTTAACGTTATCCGAAGTCGTGAAGAGATTTCCTGAAATTGTCTCGCCTAAATTTAATCCATCTGAGACTTTCCCGTTAATGGTGAAATTGATTGACGCAAAACTCCCTTTATCAATTCAGGTTCACCCGTTCAATGAATATGCACGCCGCGTTGAACATAGTCGGGGAAAAACAGAAGCCTGGTATATTCTGGGCCATGAAGAAGGAGCGTTTATCTACATGGGATTTGCTCATAACGTTGGACGTTCGGACTTCGCGGAAGCTATTGAGAATGACACTTTGACTGAGTTATTGCGAAAAGTTTATGTTCACGACGGCGATACATTTTTCATCCCAGCCGGGACAATTCACGCGATCGGAGCAGGGATTACGCTTGCGGAAATTCAGGAGAACTCGAACTTGACTTACAGAGTTTACGATTACGGACGACGAGGCCCGGACGGGAAAACTCGTGAACTTCATATTGAGAAGGCACTTGACGTTACTAACACATTCCCGCTAAGAATTACGCCTCCAGGAACTAATGAAAGAGTTGTAGTGAGCTGCAATAAATTCCATGTTGAGAGATTTTCTGCTCCGTTTTCGGGAAAAGTTGACGGTGAAAGTTTCAAGTTTATGTTATGCCTTGGCGGTGAAGCAAGATTTTCGTGCGGAGATTTTGCGTGTGAAGTCGTGAAGGGTGGGAATATTTTTGTGCCAGCTAATTGTGAATGTGAGTTTGTTGTTGACGGTGATGCTGAAATTATGATTACGAAAATTTGAAACTATTCATCCCTTTGAGAAGAATGCGAGTGGGGATTTTATGTGTCTTTGAATTTTTGACGCTCGAAATTTTCGGCGACATCCCATCCGATATATTCAACGAGAGCTGACATTGTTGCGGCATTTGTCCCATTACCTAGAAAAGGAATCCAGCCTATTAACCATTGAGAAGCAAAACGTGCAGTAATTATAAAGGCATATTGTTTGAGAATACTTTTACCAATTTCGATAGCTGTACCACTTAAGGGAATATCATAAACATTTGAAAGGTCAATTACCATTTTTCCGATGAGTAAGGCAAGTGCGACGTTATCAGCTCCGGGAAATTGAGAGAGGGCTGCAGCTGATCCTGCGGCTTCTGCGGCTGATACGTGAATAATTTTGTGGCATTTTTCATTACATGCTTTCTTTTGTGCCTCTATATCGGTACTGATATTTAACGCGATAAAAATAAACAAGATAATAATTCCGGCCAATATCCCCCATGTCTTTAATTTATCGCTCATTTAGTGTCTCCCCTTTTAACTTGACTTTTGCGCAATTATACGTTAAGGGGGGGGGGGGAAACGTCAATTGGGAAGAAATACTAA
>CALGHA010000111.1 GCA_937915835.1 uncultured Fretibacterium sp.
GTTTATTATGACGTTCAAGTTGCTGAAAATGAATTTGACATCGTCGATAATCCCGCAGTAGCTGAAGCTCTCGCAACAGGCCCGGACGGAACATATTTACTCTCAGTGGATCGAATTGCTAACGGAGTATCTTGGACAAACGGAGGCGGAAATGCTCATTGTCTGGAGACTTACGCCGTAAAGACTTCACAGTTTGAGAACGGAATTTTGCTTAATTCTAACAGCGCGGATATTCCGTATAAATTGCAGTTCAGAGTTCTTGACGAGGACGAAAACCCTTCAATTCTCACCATCAAGATTGACAAAACCGAAAACGGCTGGAAGCTCAGAGCTGAGAATAACGGAGAAGCTGAGATTGATATTAACGGCGATGTAATCTCACAAGAAATTACAGGCGAGCTTGATATTGACACTCTTGAAAGTTTCATCAAGTCCAAAGCAGAGAGTTTCGGAATTGGCCTAAAAGTTGAGAGTAATGATAACTCGTTAATCTTCACGGCTGAAGCTGATAATTCCCCCGTTGAGCTCACTGATTACAGCGGAATGTTGGGGGCCTTGACCGAAGCAAAACGTGAACTTTCAGATGTCCTCATGCGAACAGAAACGGCCAATCTCGAAGACCCTTTGAATATTTCCGGCTCATTCAGAATACAGGTAGGCACTCAAGGAACACGAATTACTTCGGGAGTTTTTCGCGATAATCCCTCACACGGTTTAGCTGAAGGAGAAATTTTAGCGAAAGGCCAGGCCGGAGACAAACATACTTTCAGGATTGGCGTATCAGGCGACCAAATAGATTTTTCGGCGACATGGAATAACTCAATAGGAAAATGGGTATTAAGTTCTGACTTAGGCAACACAGCAACGGCCGGTGAAACTTTGACGGTTAAAGATTTAACGGATTTCATGAATAATACTTTTGCACAGTCAGCTAATTCTGATAATCCCGCGTTAATGAATATGAGCGTAACGACAGGCAAATCAACGAGCGGAATAATCACGCAGTTTTACGTTGAGAGCCGCGACAATTATTTACTCTCAATCTCCGACGTTGAAGGGAATTTAGCCGAGACTTTAGGCATGAAAAATCCCAACCCAGTAATCACGATCGACGTAGAGAGTTCCGACAGCCTCGTAACTATTCGCAATAAAATCAACGAGAAATATCAAGAAGAATTTGGCTTGACTGAGCCCGAACAATGGGTTCACGCTTCTGTTGACGACGGATATTTGACGATTACGGCCAATGTTGCAGGAGAAGCCCAGCGTATTACTCTCATGGGGTCAGAGGACGGGAATATGCAGGTTTTAAGACGTTTGGGATTGACACGAAACCAGCAAATTATTTCTGACATTAAGGACGAGAACGGAAATTACTTGATGAGTTATCGCGAAGTTGCGTATATTCCTGAGAGCGGAGTTGCAAAAGATGCTTCGTTCACGTTGAACGGGACGAGATATTTATCATCTGACAATAAATTTAACATGGCCCGAAAAATTCCGGATTTAAGCGGGGATTCGAGAAAACGTTACAGCGCGGAAAAACTCAGCGAAATTCAAGAGGGAATGTGGCTCAACCTTAAGAGCGCAGGAATTACGACAATCAACGTTCGTCATCATATCCGGGACGGTTCGATTAAGGGGCTTGAAGAGGCTCGCGATGAGTTAATCCCGAACTTGAAGGCAGATCTTGACGAAATGGCTTATGGTCTCGTTAAATCGATAAATGCCTATCAGTATTCGGGCTACGGAATTGCTGGCGACATTACGACGACTGGCGTAGCTTTCTTCAATGAGCTCGGCATGCAGTCAGGAGCAGCTTCAAAACTCAGCGTTACTGACAGAATTACAGCTGACCCGTCATTAATCGGCGCGGCAATGGGCAAAAAGGACGAGAACGGTTTTGCTCTTTCCGGAATTAGCGGAGGTTCAGGCGACGGCACAAACGCTTCAAGAATGACGGCGTTAAATTTCGATAAAGTTCTTCAGGATAATACGATGACGATCGGCGGAATTTACGACTCCATGCTCACGAAAATCGGCACTGAAGCAGGCCACGCAAAATTAATGTACACGACACAAGCTACAGTTTCAGAGCAAATCGACGGCCAGCGTCAGGCGTGTTCAGGCGTAAATCTCGACGAAGAATTAATGGATATGGTTGTGTTAAATCGGGCTTTCGGAGCAATGTCAAGATATATTACGACAATGGACGAGATGTTGAACACGATTATTAACGGAATGGGACTTGTAGGCCGATAATTTTTACAGATCCCGTTAGAGAAATTCACGGCCCTCCTGGCAGGAAACGGGAGGGAATTTTTTTACACAATAAGGAGAAAATTTACAATGTACAGCCGTCTAACTACAGCAACAATGTATAGCAGCCTGATGGATTCACTTCAACAGAGCCAGCGAAAAATTCAGGACTTACAGCAACAAATAGCTTCTGGGAATAAATACACTCGGCTTGTTGATAACCCTTCAGCTGTCTCAAGGTCATTAACTGTTCAGTCAGCCTTGAACGCTAACGATAAATACCAGAATAACACGACAAACGCAATCACTATGTTACGTTATGCCGACGGAGCTATGCAGAACGTTCTTGACGCGGCACAATCAATTCGTTCACTCATAATTGAAGCAGGAGACGGAGCACTTCCCGAAGACCAGTTACAAGACATCAGCGAACAGATTGAAGCGTACAAGGATATTATGCTCGACAATCTTAATACTCGTGTTGCGGGACAATATATTTTCGGCGGAACTGACACAACAAATCCTCCGTTTGTTGAGCAATCTGACGGGAGCATAATTTATCAAGGGACTGACGACAGAATTAAATATGCCGTGAGTGAAAGCGTTTTAGGCGATGTAACTTTTGCGGGAAGCGATATTGTGCCGACTAACGAGGACAGCTATTTTATTTGCTCGCATTATGTGCCGTTAGATTGGACTTGGACAGGACGAGAAGAGAAGGTTCAAATCACCGTCGGAAATCGTACACTTTCAGTTTTCATCCCTGAGGACTGGAACGACAGTGACGCGCAAAAAACTAACACTGACAACGTAAATTATTCAGATTATAACGGTTATAGAGATCCTAATGAAGTTACGGGAATTAGTCTTGATGATTTAGCCTCGATAATAAATTCAGCGCTCGAAGAACAGGGGGCTGATATGCTCGTTAAGGCTTCAATCGAGAAGGATTACGAGACCGGACGACAGCAGATGATATTGAAGTCAAACACTGGCGAGAAAATTGGCATAACCGGATGGCCTGACACTGACTATATGCCAATGCC
>CALGHA010000112.1 GCA_937915835.1 uncultured Fretibacterium sp.
CTAGAAAGTTTTTACAGTTACATTCGATTGACGAGAAATTACAGGCCGGGCTTCCGGGAATACAGAAATGCTTCAACATGTACGAAGCTGCTGAAGAGAAAAGAATTGCGCTGAAGTCCTCGCTTTCATCAGCAATCTCACGAAAACAGCATGCTCAAAGCGTATTGAATGACCGTGCGGCTTTATATTCAGATGTAAATCATCGTTTCGCAGTAATCGAGAAAAATTATGTCCGGGCGCGTTCATTTTATGAGAGCACTCTAAAGGGAAAAACTATAGCTGAATGGCGGGAAGTTTGCGAACAAAGCGTAACGAGATTAAGTGAGCTTGATGAACTCTACAAAAAATTTCAGAACGTAAAAGACCTCGAAGATCAGCTCAAGAATTTACAGGATATTAAACTCAGAATACAGCAGGAAACTCGAAGCCTGAATATTCGCGACATTGAACAGGCCGGGAAAATTAATGAGCTCCAGGCTGAAGCCGCAAAACTTGAGAAGCGTGTAGCGTTATTACACAGAATTGAAGACTTAGACGCTGTTCGTGAATTGCTTCAAGACGGTGTAGCCTGTCCATTGTGCGGATCTATGACACATCCATATGTTTCTGGTGCTGTAATTCCTGATACGGAAGAAGTTCACCGGCAATTGCAAGAGACACAAAGCAAGCTCGATGAATTACGCAATGAACTCACGACACGGCAGACACGAGCAGGAAAACTCGGTGAGGAAATTTCATCAATCGGCCGGGATGAAGCGGACTTGCGCAAGAAAATTAACGAGCTTAACGCGGAAATCTCGACGAAAATCTCACAGTTGGACTTGAAATTAGGTGCTGGAATTTCCCCGTTTGAGGAACTCGACCGAGCACGTCAGAAAACTCGTGATAAATTGCAATTAGCCCGGAACTCCGCAGAGACAGCAGAAGCCGCCGAACGAGACATGAAGGCAGCCGCTGACGAACTCGCCAAGATTAAAGAAACTCGCGAAGAAGTTACCCGTTATCATCAGGACGCTTTGTTTGAGCTTCAGAATGAGAAGACTGAACAGGAAAGTTTTGACAGTGAGAGCAAAAGCCAGGAAGAAATTGTGAACAGCCTCAAGCGTGAATTACTCGCTCAAATTATGCCTTATGGTTACAAGACAGTTCCAGACAAGAACCCAAAAGAGATAATTGAAGCGCTTGAACAACGTATGGATGCATGGATTGAGAACTCTAAACGCCGGGACGAACTCGAACGAGAATTGTCGAAATTGAACGCTAAAATGACCAGTCTTAAGAAAACTCGTGAGGCTCTGAAAGTTAAGCGTGAAGAAGCATTAAGCCGAGTTAAAGCTGTCGAAGCAGAACGGGACAGCGTGCAGCAGCAAAGGATAATTTTATTCGCGTCGAAAATTCCCGAAGACGAACAGGCCAGAATGTCGGAGTCAGTCGAAAGTTTACGTTCTCAGCTCAATGAACGCCGGGACATTAAGGCTGAGAAGTCAAAGAAACTTGATGCAGTCTTAACGT
>CALGHA010000113.1 GCA_937915835.1 uncultured Fretibacterium sp.
ACAGGAACGATTACGGCGATAACTTTCGTGTTATGTCCGTCTCCTGCCGCGTCTTTTATCGCCTTCAAGACTTCGTTGTAAAGCCATGAATGATGTTCGTCTTCCTTTTGCTTGATTACTGAGATAATTTCAGGTTCATTATTCTCGTGCTCTTCGAGTTTCTCCGGCTCTGAGTGTTCAGTTTCAGTGTTCACTTCGGCATTAATAAACCTGTTAGGATCTCGCGGCTTTGATTCCGGCTTAACAGGCTCAGGCTCAATTAAATGGCGTTTAACTCTCTCTTCAATGCTGATACTTTCAGGCTCTGCAGGCGGCTCTCCCTGTTCTTTTCTCCATTCTGCAATATGCTTGTCTATTACTGAATGTATATTTTCCAGTCCTTTAAACGTTTTCATCGTTCGTCTCGTCCTCTTTTCTGTCAGTCCAGACCTCGTTAATGTCAAAAACTCCCTCGTTCAATTTGTCGACGGCTTTAATAATTTTCTCGTATAATCTCTCGAACGGCTGTCTTGAACGTGCCATTAATCCCGTTGACCAAATACGCCCTGACGTGATGTTATACGGAATATGTTTATGTAACGGCAAATCCTCAGCAACAGGATAATCACGTTCAGAAATTAACTGATTGGCAATTTTCGTCATCACTGAATTATCATAGCCGACTTTCACTAATGGGAGCTGAGCTTTTTCCTTGCCGAATTTCTCAGCCGTCTGGTACATTACGCCCAAATTTGACAGCGAGAAGAAATCAGGCCTTACCGGGACAACTACGATATCAGCAAAATCAATAGCATTCTTCGAGGCATCGCTTAAACTCGGCGGACAGTCAATAACAATCCATTCTTCAGAAGCTCCAGCATCATCATCTTCAAGACTGTCTTTAATTCTGAGAGACTCGTTAAAATAATTTTTCAGGAAGCCTAATGCATCAGAAAAATTTCGGGAAGGATCAAGGTCAATTGCTAAAACTCTGTTACGTCTGATTAACGCGATCTGAGCAAGAATTACCGCTATGGTCGTCTTGCCTACTCCGCCCTTACGGTTGAACACCGCTACTGCAATTTTAGACATGTTATCAATCACCTGTATATAAATTTTTTATTTCGCTTTCACCATTATAATAATCGAAACGAGCACAACTGCAACTCCGATAAAATTCGCAAATCCAATTTCTTCATTATATATCAACATTCCAATTAAAACCGCCGCAACAGGCTCAATCGACGCGATAACAGGAACTCTGCTTGTGTCATGAACTTTTCGCAGGCCCTTATAATACACCAAATATGCAAGAGATGTAGGAATTAAGCCGTATAAAATTCCCATTAATAAAATTTTCGGATTTGACAACGCTAAATTAATCTCAGGAGTTCGGAATATCATCAGGAAAATTACAGCGAACAAATAACTATAAACGCTTACGATTAAGTCATCAGTTCTCTCACAAGCAGATTTTGCGAAAATAGCCGCCATTCCGTAGCCGAAACCAGAGCCAAGTCCGGCCAATATTCCGATTAACGAGATATTATCACGTGAAAAATTTCCGCCCGTAACTGTCAAGATACAGCCAAGAATGTTTAAGATTAACGCAAAAATTTTCAGGCCCGAGAATTTCTCGTGAAAGATTATGCGTGAAGCTAAAGCCGTAAAAACCGGAGCAGTATACATCAGGACACAAGCTATAGCCATGCCGTTAATTTTTATCGAAGCCGTGTAGAAAATATTGAATAACCCGTTAGAGATAATTCCAAGAAGGGCGCAAAATATTAACGCTTTACGGTCATGAATTATAATTTTTCGGCCATAAATTATGAAAGCTACGGTGAACATAATCACGAAGGCAAAAAACATTCTCATGAACATTATTAATGAGCTGTCTGCACCGAATGAGCTTAAAGTTTTTACGAAGATGCCGATTGTTCCCCAAGAAACTCCGGCTAAGAAGATGTATAGCATAATTTTTATCTCATCATGAAAATATAACGCGTTCTATTTTGCTATCGTTTTCTTCTTAAAATTTCTGACGGCTGAAATAAACTTCATAACCTTGCGATAATCTTTAAGCCTGTTAAGCTCAACTCCCGTGCTAACGTCCAAAGCATAAGGAGACGGAGTAATTTCAAGTGCTTGTTCGACGTTTTCAGGTGTCAATCCTCCAGCAAGAAAATATTTTCGTTTCGTAGCTCCGATTAATGACCAGTCGAAAGTTTTCCCAGCCCCCGCCCCGCTGTCAAGCATAACATAATCAGCAGGAGAATACATTGCTCGTTCAGCGTCGATTGCCCGCGAAATTTTGAAGGCCTTAATTATGGGGCAGTGAATATACTCACGAAGGGAAGCTATATATTCGCTGGTCTCGTCCCCGTGTAATTGAACGAGGTCAAGCGAGGCAGTCTCAACACATAAAGCTACTGTTTCAATCGACGTGTTCACGAATACGCCGACAGTTTTAATCGCCCGATTTAATTTTGATTTAAGCATTCCGGCATGTTCAGGGGCAATAAATCTCTTACTCTTCGTGTAAAAGACAAAGCCGACGTAATCAGGCCGAAGCTCGTTCATAATTCCAATTTCAACTTCGTGGGAAATTCCGCAGATTTTTACTTTTGCCATCGTTAAATTTCTCCATGCATCAGAGTAAAATAAAAGCAGAGCCGAAAAATTAAGCCCTGCTGAAATTATATCAGGTTAAAAAATTTTATTCGCGTATTAACTGAACTTCGGGCTCAGACGGAAGACGGAACAACGGAATAAATCTATCAAGTCCTGTCCAAGTCAGAATTAACATTGAGAGTACGGCGATCCAAGCGAGATAATTATGCATGATAATATCGATTATGCTCACGGTTCCTTCAGCAACAGGATATACGGCGTAAGTAATGCCCACAAAGAAAGCTAAATAAACGTGCCAAGGGATTAACTGTGAACCGAAAACTCCCATAGCGTCGGCGAAGGTTGCGTTACGAAGCGCGAGTTTGTACATAGCTTTTTCATCGCCCTTAACGTTTTTATCCGTCAACTCTTTAATTATCGGGCTCATCGTAACGATTTGGGCCATTTCGTCAGCGAGTGCGGCATTTCCGACCAGACATAACAGGGCATTTGCGAACATTAAGCCTCTGACACGGTGAACGCATTTCATTACGAGCACAGCGATTGCGTCAAAAGCATTCATCCGCCTCATAACTCCTCCGAAGGCTCCAATCCATAACATCATTACGATAACCCAGCTTCCGGCGTCGGCAAAACTTGATTGAACCATCTCAAGGAATTTCATCAAGCTAGTAACAGTTCCGGCAAAATATCCGCAGATTAACGAGGCAAAAATTCCGGAGCTGAGACAAATAAGCGTGTTCGTTCCCATTCCTGCTAAGATTAATACGACAACTAACGGGATTATCATATACCATGACAAGCCTCCGGCCTGAACTTGTTTAAGCAAAGTAACGGCGGCAGGACGTTTTTCCTCGAGAGCTTCCCAGACTGACGCGGGAATTTGGGCGATTGCTTCGTTAGCGTTGCCTACTGTGTCAGGAAGTCCCATATTTACGGCCGCAAAATAAAACGCAGCTGCTCCGGCGACAAGGCATAAGAATGACCATACGCCCTGATGTCTAACTCTATCAACGATTTGAACTCCCTGAAGGCTTGAGCTTACAACTGTAGTATCTGAGATTAAGCCGATGTTATCTCCGAAGCATGAGCCGCCAGCTATCGCCGCAATTGTGAGAACAACGCTTCCGCCGACAATGTGATTGAGCCACAAGAAAATCGGTGCACAAGCCGCGAAAGTTCCCCATGAAGTTCCTGTTGCTATTGATAGAATTGCTGTAACGAGCATGGCTGTCATTGCTACAAGTTTTGCGGTTAATCCCAGTGAAAGAGCTATGCTGATAATCTCTGCGGCTACTCCGGTCTCCATGAAACAAGTTGCGACGGCATAGGCCAATTGCAGGATTAAGAATACGACGAGAATATGCTTCAAGTTTTCGATTGCCGCGTCCATGAGGTCATTGAAGCGGATATGCGAAGTAATCATGCCGACGAGAATTGCGTAAATTAATGCGAGAGGTGCCGCGAGAAGAATATCAAGCCCAAGCCTCATTAATATTCCCAACACGAGGACGGGACTTAACTTTATCAGAGCTACCATGATTTTATTATCACTCCTGAAATGACAAAAATTTTCTGTATAATCATTTTACACGCAAGCTATAATTTTTCAAAACGTATGCATTTCGACTTGAGCGGGCGGGCGGGTGGGAGCGAAAGTCGAAATGCAGAAAGGGAATGAAGATTTATGCGAGTATTATTCATCAACGAAGTCTGCGGAACAGGAAGCACCGGGAAAATTACGTGTGAATTGGCCGAAGAATATGAACGTGAAGGCCATGAAGTGAAAGTTGCTTACGGCCGAAGCTCATTTGTCCCGGAAAAATATCAACGTTTTGCGGTTCAAATCGGCTCAAAGTTCGATGTTTACTCTCACGCAATTTTGACACGCTTAACTGACAGACACGGCTTTTACTCCAGACATGCAACCCGAAAATTTTTAACTTGGGCCAATTCCTATAATCCCAGTTTTTTATGGCTTCATAATATTCACGGGTATTACATCAATATTGAGTTGTTATTCGACTGGATAAAGTCCCGCGATAATCTCAAAGTTTTCTGGACGTTACATGACTGCTGGAGCTTTACGGGACATTGTGCGTTCTTCACGATGGCTAAATGCGAAAAGTGGCGTGTTCATTGTTGTGATTGCCCGCAGAAAAATTCATATCCTAAGAGTTTTCACGATGGAAGTTATAAGAATTACGAGGCTAAACGCAGAATTTTCACCGGAGTTCAGGACATGAGAATAATTACGCCGTCAAAGTGGCTGGCTGAACTCGTCAAGCAAAGTTTTCTGAGTGAATATCCCGTTGAAGTCAGGAATAATAAAATCGACACAAACATTTTTAAGCCGTCGCCTTCGGATTTCAGGAAAAAATATAATTTGCAGGGAAAATTCATCATATTAGGAGTTGCAAGCGTCTGGGATAAACGTAAAGGACTTGAAGATTTCGTGAAACTCTCAACTATGCTTGAGCCAGAAAAATTCGCGATATTCCTTGTCGGATTGAAACCTGAGCAGATGAAAACTCTTCCCAAGAATATACTTGCAATCTCACGAACTCATAATCAAAGTGAACTCGCTGAAATTTACACGGCCGCAGACGTTTTCTTTAACCCGACTTACGAGGACAATTACCCGACCGTTAATCTTGAAGCTGAAGCGTGCGGAACTCCCGTAATCAGCTATGACACTGGCGGAAGTTCCGAAACACTTCATAACATAAATTCTCGTGTGATTAAGTGCGGAGATATTGATAGCGCAAAAAAGATGATTATATCAAGTGCTGGCTGTGTAGCTGCTGCTAGAGTCTGAAGTCCCGTTTAACATGCTCAAGATTGAAGCTATAGAATTGGCCTGCTGTGAGAGTTTCGCAATCTGGGTTTCAGCGGCTGTAAATTTCGTACGCAACGCCTCTTCTTGACGGTCAAGCCTGTCTTGATATTTCTCTAAATACTCGTCGATTGAAGCAATCTGCGTGTCAATATCCTCAATCTGGCGCGTTAATGTTCCTGAAGTCTCACCTGACGCTGAACTCGTAAGCATTGATTTACACCAGGTATCCAGTTCACCTACGAACATGAGCATTAACTCTTGAACCTCGTCGGGATTGTCTTCAAGGGCTTCCATGAATTTGCTCTCGTTGAACTCAAGCTCCCCACTCTCAACTTTCGTGAAGTCAACAGTGGATGATGAACTTAATTCAGCCGAAGCATTAACGCCAATTCCAAGCTGATAAATGCCCTTGTACGTGTAATTCATTTTCAAGGCATTCAACGCGGCACTTCCTGAGACTGTGATTGTGTCGTCGGAAGTCGAGTTAATCACGAGCTTATCATCAACGATTGAGGCCTTAAGCAATGGCTGGTCCCTGAGTTTTCCTTCTTCGTCGTAATACATATTTCTCATAGCCGGATTAGTGCTGTCATTAATCATGTCAACAATATCTTGAAGCGTATGATACGGCGAAATTGTAAGATCCGAATAAATTGAACCAATCCTCAGCCTCAATGTTGCGTCAGATTTCAGACCGTTATTAGCCATAGTTCCGTAAATTTCTCCGGAGCTTGTACGCTGAGTGAATGTATAAGTGTAATTCTGAGACGTGAGATTACGCATTTGGCTCTTTGTGTTGCGTAAGAGTGAATTTCCGTGAAGAAGTCCCCATCTCATTCTGAAATCGTCGCTGTCAACCGTCGCGGCTGTATCTTCGTCAACTTGGCTTTCAGTCATTCTCGTGTTCATCCAGCTCATTAAATCGTTGTAACTGTCCTTGAAAGTGTTGATTGCTTCTACAGCTTTTTCGGCATCGTGAGAAATATCGAGTGAGACGCTGCCAATTCCCTTAAGATGCAGAGTTACACCCTTCAAGTTATCGATTTCGTTGCCGTAACTTTCGCCGATATCGTTAGTGTCACGTTCAACTTCTGCGCCGTCAAGGTCAAAAATTGCGTTATGAGCTCCGGTGTAATACGCGCTGTTCTCGCTTCCGTCAGAGTTATACCAGTAAGACGAGTCGAGGCCTAAATCATCGAGAACGTCATCTGTGCCGCTCAAAGTGAAAGTGTTAGCGTC
>CALGHA010000114.1 GCA_937915835.1 uncultured Fretibacterium sp.
GCTGTAAATTAACGTCTTCATTGTGTCGTAGAACTGTGTAGCCTGATCCTCGCTGATTACGACTTCACCAATCGCGTTCCTGAATAACTGTTCAGTTGCAATTTGGCGTGCTAACTGGCGCTTGTAATCGTCAACTTTAATTCCTGAGTTCGCGAGTGCCTGATAGAAAGTTTCACGTGTCGCATAATACCTGTCAGCATAATCCTTCATTGCCTGTTCAGCTTCAGCGTCGGAAACTCTAATTCCGCTCTCGTCAAGCTCCTTCGTCAACTGGGACTCAAGCACAGCCTCGTCAAGTACAGCCTTGTAAATCGCGGGCATGTCTAAACTTTCAGCACTTCTTGAACCGTAATTGCTGAGATAATTTCTCAATCTCTGCTCAAGCTCCGAACGCATTAATGACCTTCCGTTAATTTGCGCAACTTCATAATCGCTCATGCTTCCGTCAGCATTACGCCCGGGAGTTCGTCTCGTCGTTCTGCCCTCGTACATAAAGAACGTCGAAAGCAGAAACGCAATTACAATTAGGGCCATAATCCATTTCATTTGAGTACGCAGGAATTTCATCATATTAAATATAACCTTCTCTCTAAATTTTTTTATTACTCAGTAATTTTTACGTTGATTTTACGTATTTTAGCATATTGTGTTAATTTTCACACTTCAAGCAAGGATTTTCCCTTTTTCGTCTCAACCTCCAAAATTTTTATCTCGCCGCCCGAATTAATCATGATTTCCCGCATAGTGTTCATAATCTCGTCAGCTTCACTTTCAGGACATTCACACACGAGCGAATCATGAACTTGCAGGAATAATTTTCCCTTCACAGCTTCAGCAAAATTTATCATCGCCATTCTCGCAATGTCAGCCGCAGTCCCCTGAATTGGCGAGTTTATTAATGCCCGGTCAAGTCCTTGAGCTTTCGCCGGAATTTCTTTAACTGGCCTTATTCTCCCGAAAAGTGTACGTGCATAACCGCGTGATTTTGCCTCGTCAATAATCTTATCGAGAAAAGTTTTTATTCCAGGCAGAGCGTTAAAATATCTCGTCATTATGTCCTTAGCTTCAACACGAGAAACCCCGAGCCTCTCAGAAAGTCCGAATGAACTCATCCCGTAAAGAAGTCCGAAGTTTATCATTTTTGCCGCACGTCTAAGCTCAGGCGTAACGAACTCAGCTCGAACGTTAAATACCCATGATGCCGTCTCAGTGTGAATATCTCTGTGATTACTGAAAGCCTCAAGTAATTTTTCTTCCTGTGATAAATGCGCTAAAACTCGTAACTCAATCTGTGAATAATCAGCCGCAACGAAAATATTTTCTGGGTTCACTGGGATTAAGCCGGATTTAATCTCTTCCGCCCAATGTCCGAATGCCGGAATGTTCTGCAAGTTCGGATCTCGTGAGCTCAATCTTCCTGTTCCGGTTAATGCCGGCTCAAATGTCGTATGAATAATATTGCTTTCACCGGCGGCATATTGAAAGGGAATTACAAAGCTGTTCAACATTTTTGATAATTCTCTATGCTCAAGGATTAACGCAGGAACCTGGCCTCCTGGAAGTTTTGCGAGTTTCTCAAGCACAGTTACATTCGTCGAGTATGAAGTTTTCCCCTTTGTCATTCTCTCAGGTTCAAAGCCTAGACGATCGAATAATAATTGTGAGACCTGTTGCGGAGAATTTACGTTTATCCTGACACCCGTAATATCAGTAATTTTTCCCTCAATCTCTCTAATCTCCTGTTCAAGCTCATCTTGAATGCTCATGAATTTTTCGGGATTAATTCTTACGCCGTGAGCTTCCATTTGATTTAACACGGGGATTAACGGAATATCTATCTTCGTCATAACGTCATAAAGTCCTTCGTGAGCTTCAATCTCAGCTTCAAGACTTCCGGCCAATTCCGAGAGAGTTTTAGCGGGGTTCTCGGATTGTTGCAAGAGTGAAAGTATCTCAGGGAATTTTCGGCCCGCCTCGTCGGGATGAAGTAAATAATATGCCGTTCTCAAGTCCCAAAGTGTTTTACCCTCAGCGAAGATTTCAGGAGAATTTGCTAGTTCCGTCTTGTAATCATCAATGATAATCTCACATTCCGGCAGCTTGAAACCCTTTGACGCTTCAACCGGTCTTACGTCAATCTCGCGTGAACTCCCTAACCTCTGCAATAACTTCTTCAGTCCTAATTTCGCGGCTAAATCCTCAGCTTTGGGAATATCCGGCGTAAAATTTATGCACTCGTTCAGAAAATTTATGTCGTCAGCGTAAATGTCATCTTTGAGCCTGATAATATTATCCCGTGTCCAAATTAAGCGTGCTGGATTTTCGGCTTCAAGTTTTGAGCGTATTCCTTTGGGAAATTCCGGGAGTGAAGCAAAAATTTCTTCGAGCGTCGGGAATTGTGCGATAATTTTTTTCCCGCTGATCTCTCCAATTTTGTACACACCTTTGATGTTGTCAGCGTTATCACCGATTAAAGCAAGATAATCCGCCATTGACGAGGGCATAAACCCGTATTCACTCACGAATTTTTCGGTGTCGTAAATTTCCGCTCCAGTCGTCCCGCTTCGAATTGGCCTCATCATCTTTATTCCGCTTCCGATGAGCTGGAACAAATCTTTATCCGACGAGAGCACGACAACTTCATGTCCCTGACTTTGTGCAAGTTTCGAGAACGACGCGACGACATCATCAGCTTCAACGCCCTCACGAATAATCACGTTACAACCCAGATATCTCAATAATTCCTGCAAAATTTGAAGCTGTATTCTCAAGTCATCAGCTAAAATTTTTCGTCCAGCCTTATACGTGCTTAAAAGCTCATGCCTGAAAGTTTTTCCGTGAGCATCGAAGGCAATAATCACACAGTCGGGCTTCAACTCGTCCTGAACGTGAAAGAGCATATTCATAAATCCTACGATCATTGCCGTTGGAGTTCCGTCCGGAGCAGTCAGCTTGA
>CALGHA010000115.1 GCA_937915835.1 uncultured Fretibacterium sp.
ATTCTTGTGAGAGCGTCAACGGGGTAAACGGTTCGCCGCCTCCCGTGTAAAACTTTCCGAAAAATTCGACATACTGAAGTCTCAAAGGATGCACGAATGAGCCGAGTATGTTGATTGCGATACTGAAGATATGTCCGCCGATTATTACGACCACAGCGATTAGCCAGCCAATATAGGGAATATCAGCCGCAAGTCCGCCCAGAAGGTTAATGACCATTCCGATGACTGCTGAGCCGAAGCCTAACGCTAACAATCTGCTGTAACTCAGAATATCGCCCAGATATGACGTTGAACCGTAAAGCGCAAGAAAACCGTTGATGATTTTCTTGAAAATGTTCGGTTCACCTTTACCGGCATAAAAGAAGATTATCACAGCTCCCAAAATCGCCATTGCCTGGCCAACCTGCGTAAAATGAGGAGGAAGCATTCCGCCCAATCCAACGCCGAATAAGCATAAGCCCACGATTAACAGGAACCATGAAATGTCATTACCGAGCGCGTCAATAAATTCTCCGTGTCTGAGCTTGTCATATGCCGCGATTAATAATCCGAACATCAGGTGAATTACTCCGAGCAATAACGAAATCCCTAAAACTTGCATGGGATTACTCATCGGATCAACGAGCATTAACGAGTTCTTTAACGGGATTAAGACCGGCACGAAGCTGTCAATGAAATTCCCGAAGAATGAGCCCGAAATTACGCCGTAAATAAACGTCGAAACCGAACAGAACAGGAATAACCTGATAAATTCCTTCACGCCCGTTCCGATTTTCTTATACTTCTTGAAGACGTATAAAATTGTTCCGAAAACGACAAGAGCATATCCGGCATCGCCTAAGCACATTCCGAAGAATATCCAGAAAAATGGCGCAAGTAACGGTGTCGGGTCAATTCCCCTGTAAGTCGGTGATGAATATAATTCCGTGAGAATATTAAACGGTCTGACTAAATTGCCATTGTTCAACAAACTCGGCGGCTCTTCATCCGGTGCAGGGTCATTCAAAACTAGCTCGATATCCGGGCCAATTTCCTCAATCTTCGCTTTAATCTCGTCAGCTTTTTCCTTAGGCAGCCAGAATTTAGTGAGCATCGTGCATTCTGTTTCATCACTCTTAGCTGTCCCGTTGTAACGAGTTGCGAGACTGTTGTAATAATCTGACAATTTCTGAACCGTCGGAATATTTGCTTCAGCGAGTGCTGAGATTTTCCCGGCAAGTTCAGTTTCCTTAGCTTCAAGCTCAGAGATTGACGCGATAACTTTTTCCTTCTCTTCCGCTGGAGTTCCTGTTAAATTGGCCGGAATTTCCACGATTGAGAGGCCGTTTTTTGCGCAAGTTTCTCTGATTTCAGCTTCAATATTGCGCGAATAAATCAATGCGGCGTAAACTTCACTGGCTTTGTCCTTCTCGTCAAAGGGAGCAATGATTAATTCCGAGTCCTGAGCAAATTTCGAGAACTCACCTAATGCCGCTTTGAACTCGTTGACATTCTCGGCCTTGAGTGTTCCGACTAAGCCGGTGAGTGTACGAGTTCCTTCGGTTATTACTGAGAGAGGATAATCAAAAAATTCGAGTGCCGACAAAATTGAAGAGTTCAATCTTGCCTCAGAGAGTTTCAATCTGACCTCTCCTGTTTCGTGTTCAACTGCGCGGGTATTATCGCAGATTTTCTTCAAATCCGTCTTCGATGCTAGCTCCTCAAGTTCTGACATCGTAACTTCAGGTCTTTCACCTAACATTCTGTCGAGTGCCGGAACTGGATCAACATAATGCGGGGTTAATGTCCTGTTGAGATAACGAACATCTGAGAGCTTTTCATCAATCGAGGCTAACAATGCTTCAACGTCAGAAATTTTCTGCTGATTTTCTTCTGATGAAGTAGTGATAATCTGACAAGCTCCGGTTTCCTGCAAAGCTGCGGCAATCTTTTCATGGACGGATTTGTGATAATACAGTTCCGCTTTCTTAAGCCTGGCTACTCCCATATTTTTTCATCACCTCTTCCGTTATGAATGAAGCAGCAGCTGGGATTTTGTCCTTATGTTTGCCGTAAAAGGCTTTAGCATCACCTTCACGCTTGGACAATAACGCTTTTGCTTTGGTCTCGGCTGCCTCTTCAGCTCTACGAATTTTTTCCCTGAAGTTACGGGCGGCGTTTTGTCGTGCTTCCTTCAAGGAATTTTCTGCGTCTGCACTAGCTCGATTAAGTTTTTTCGCAGCGTCTTCTTTGGCTTTCTGCACAGCATTAGCGGCCTGAGTCTCAGCAGCTTTGATCTCCGCGATCGTCGGGTTGTCGGCCATTGTGGTACTCACCTCCCCTTTGAAAAATTATGAAATTATAATGAAACAGTCTGAACGAAAATAAATTATACCTAAAAATTAATTGCATTCAACCAGAAAACGCCGAATAAAAATTTTCAGGCTGAACTGACGAGAAAATATAACACGTTCTATTTTTCATCATAGCTCCGCAAAAATCTCAAGCATAAGTTTTTCGCTAATCGCATGTATAATTCAACGTAAACATTCCAGAAAAATTTTACAATGGAGGCATAAACTTTGAGCAGAGAAAAAATTCAAAGCATAATCCAGCGACGAAAACCCTTCGCAAAAAGCATAATTGACGCTAAAACCAGCCTTGAGAAAACTCTTGAACAATTCATAAAGCTCAAGGGGATTTGCAGTTCAGCACTCTCCGACGAAGCATTAACCCCTGAACGCGAAAAAGTCAACGAAATTTTCAGGAGCTTCAACGCTAAACAAGCCGATGAACTTCAAGCTAACATGACCAACATTTACCGGAGATTATCACGCGACACTCTCAATATCGCCGTAATTGGCCTCGCTCGTCAAGGAAAAAGCAAACTCCTTCAGACTATTACGCGCTTAAACGAGGACGTAATCCCCGACAGTGATAGATCCGTATGCACAGGAGTTCGAAGCGACATTATTAATGACCCGGATGCCGAAGAAACTTTTGCTTATGTTAATTTTCTGAGTGAGGAAGAATTTATCAATAATACGGTCGGGAGATATTTTCGGGAGCTTCAGAAACATAAACCAGGCCTAGCAATCCCTGAGACATTAACAGAATTTCGGCATTACGTCCTTCCTGATAGAGACACTTTCACGACCAGCAACATTGAGGACGAGACGAGAATGCGAAATTACATCGGGGAGCTGAAAAAGTTACAGGCTCACTTGATGGAATATCAATCTTACATCGGAACTGGAAGAAGCGCGAAAATTCCTGAGAGCGAAATTCGGCGTTACGTCGTCCAGAATGACGCTGTTACAGGCGAAGAGTTTTTTAGACATATGGCGGTCGAGAGCGTGGAAATTCATTGCAAGTTCCCAAATCAGGAAGTCGGCGCGCTGAAATTAATTGACCTTCCAGGTTTGGGCGACACGAGAATTGGCGACACTGAACGAATGATTGAGGCCTTGAGCGATCAGGTTGATTTAGTCTTCTTCGTAACAATGCCACGAAGCACAGGCGATGACGTTTTCGATAGGGATATTAATCTCTACAGCCAGGCTCGACGAGCTTTAGGCCGCAAACTTCCGATTGAGCACTGGTCATTCTGGGTAATCAATCACAACTCACGCGACGAAAATATTAAACAATGTGAGGACTTCGCTTTAACGTTAAGAAGTAAAGACATTCACACGGCCAGCACGGTAATTGTCGACTGCAAGAATGAAGATGAAGTTGCTGAAAGTTTAATTGCACACGCGCTTGACTTCTTACAGGCCAATATCGAACGTAATGACAGGGAATATGCTAAAAGTCTTCAAGATATGATGAATGACACCGTGAAAAATCTTCATGACGTTTTAACCGAAGCAAGAAAAGTTTTCTCGAGTTCGAATAATTTTGAGCGCACAAGTGAACTCATGGATAAATTATTTGACACTTTATGGGATGATTTGACTGACGGCCTCGCTGAAGCTGTCGAACCTGAATCCTTCTTAGGAACGAAACAAAATCAGCCATGCACGGAGTTACGTGAACAGTTCAACAAAACTCTTGAGCTTGAAGAAAAAGCCGCCGATGAAGGAAAACTTGAGAATATTACGCCCGAAACCGTGAGAAGAATGATAAGGCGTGCAGGTTCACCCGAAGCAGCATACACGGAGTTAATGCACCAGCTCAGAACGGATTTAGGCGGAAAAATGCAGGAGGACTTAGACGGAACTCTTCAACGCGTCGTGTTAATCCCGATGAAAGAAGCTCTGTGTAAGATTTTGGCCGAGAACGGAAAACTCAACTTGCATTTTAAGGCTGAAGGCTCAGGAATTTTGCGTGAGATTATAGATTTCATTGAAGCCGATAAATCCGAGATTATGCCGACGTTACTTGATGGACTAAAGAAACTCGATGAAGCGGCTATAAGCTGTCAGAACAGAATACAGCCTCTAATCCGTGAAGCGTTGAATTTACTTGACCCAATGAAAGAAGAATCCCGTCAGCGCCGAGCAATCTTAACAAGCACAGAAGGCCTTTACTCGTCGTTAATCGAAATTTATAAAGATACTCTTGCAACTTTACGTGAGAGCCTTGACCGTGAAGAGATTTACTCAGAGCCTAACGAGTTCGCATTTTCCGTAGCAAATACTTTCGTCGACGACCTAATCAGACGCGACAGGTATATTGCCAGCATAAAACTTGAAACTCAATGGCGAGCGCTTTATCGTTATGTCAGGGGCGACATCTGGCCGGAAGAGTTCGGAAGCTCACAAGCTAAAGCCGAAGCATACGGAAAAATCATAGGGCCTCTGAACACGACTTTGACACTTTGCGACAATATGAACTTCAACTTTGCATATCAGGGGGCATAAAATGAGCGAGATTAATATTGCTGTAACAGGACGTAACGGATCAGGAAAATCTTCACTGATTGCGTGTATTTACGAGGCATTACGTGAAAAGTTGCCCGGATATTTCTCACTTCCTGAGGCCGAAGATTTTGACGCTCTCGACAAAGTTTATAAGGATCTCGAAGCTAAAGCGACTTCCGACAAATCAAGTTTCTCCGTAGCGTTTAACAAATCCGAAAAAGAGAACTGGGAATATGAATTTGCGATGAAAGACGGAGTTCACTTTTTCTTTCAGGAGAACCCGGAAGACTTTGACGGAACGAATATATTTATTGCGGCTGTTGACGCTCCATTGTTGATGAATGGATTTGAGGCTGAATCCGGAATTTCCGAAGCTAAAGAGATGTTCATTAATGCCCTTGAGAGTTCTGACGACGACGCTTTGTTAATAATTTCACCGTTAAAATCAGAAGTCTATACTCGTCAGGATAATCACGCGTTGACTTCAAAGATAATTTCATTCTTGGGAGATTTGGCGGAAGGTTACAGAGGACGTGCGGCAATCGTTGTACTTCCGGTTAATACGATGGGAGGAGTTGGCTTTGCTGATTTCCTGAGGGAGAACGGGAAAATTACGGGCGAAATCTTCAGACGAGACAAGAACGTAAACTTTAAGCCTTCAGGAGCAGAACTCGTTATGAAATTGGCCGTGAGTTTTCTCATTCATAACGGGGAAATTTCGGGCGAGACTGTGAAGAAAATTGCGGGCTTAACCGGAGGAAATTATGAAGTTCTCTGCGGTAATGAACTCTTAGAGCCTAAACCCAGAAAACAAGCTCAGCCGTCAAAACCTCAGGATAAAAGTATTTTGGGGACGGCGTTAAAAATTTCAGCCGTGATAATAATCATTCTTGCAATCGCAGGAGCAGGATATTACGCCGTAAAAAGTTTAAGCGAGAACGCGCAGGAAATAATCGACGAGAGCAATATTCAGGCAGAACAAGCCCGCGCCCAAGCAGAACAGACACGCGCCCAAGCCGAGCAGGAAATCTCCGAAGCTAAAGAGGCTGAACGTGCGGCAATTCTCGAACGCAACAAAGCCCGTAACGAAGCTAGAACTCTTCAGGAAGAAAAAGACAGAGCTATGGAAATGGCAAATACTTACAAGAAACAGGCTGACGAGTTGAAGGCTGAGAATGAGAGATTGCAAGCTGAAGTCAACAGGCTCACGAAGAAATTAAACGACAGCATAAGAATTCCGAACCCGTTTAAGTGAGGTGAAAAAATGAGCACTAATGAATTATGGTTCACAGTTTTAGGACCTTCGGGCTGTGGAAAAACTACACTTTTAGCCTGCATGAATGAATATTTCTCGCGCGTCATGAAGGGAGCATTTTCTCCTGAGGACGAAGCAACTTTCAAGAAACTCAGCGACGCTTACGCAAGACTAAAACTTGAAGCTGAGGACAATAACCGGGAAATAATTTTCAGCGGCGGCATTGAAGGAACTGACACGTCCCAAGAATACCCGTTTACTCTCAAAGGGACGAGAAAGAATGTGCCTGTGAGATTTTTTGATTTTCCCGGCGGCTGGATTAACCCGAGAAATCCCGAACAGTCCTCACATTTTGAGGAAGTCTCAGAGAAAACAATAAATTCTTCGGTGATTATGGCCGTGATAAATTCGCCGTATTTGATGCAATATGACGGAAAATATAAGAATTACGCCGGCATTGATGAGATTGAATACGTAATCGAGAATAGTTTAGCTCAATCTGACGAGGATAAATTAATAATTCTTGTGCCGGTTAAGTGTGAAAAATATCTTGCCAATGAACGCGATACCGAAGAATTACGCGAGACTGTGAAACGCGCTTTTGCCAGGACGATAAAACTTGCGAGTATTTCATCACCTTATTACGGGAAATTAGCGATTGCTTTGCTTCCGGTTAAGACGATGGGAAATGTCCAGTTGAGCCGCTTTGAAGTCCGGGATAATGAGCCTGTTCAAGTTTTCAGGAGGATTACAGGAAGTAAATTCATGCCTGAGGACACCGACCAGCCTTTACGTTACGCGATGAGC
Organism: uncultured Fretibacterium sp.; assembly: GCA_937915835.1. Taxonomy (GTDB): domain Bacteria; phylum Synergistota; class Synergistia; order Synergistales; family Aminobacteriaceae; genus JAFUXM01. The sequence goes on from CALGHA010000115.1 coordinate 6,907, forward strand.
TTTTTGCTGGAACAATACAAGAAGATTAGTTCACGCTCGAAACTCAAATCAGCGTTCAATTTCGTCTTCGGAATGGGAAATCTCGACAAAACTATTGCGTCAATCCGTGAGGGAATAAATGAAAACGTCAAAGGCTCAGAGATAATTTCAGGCCGTGAGTTAATCGGGCTTCCTGATGATGACGGAGAAGAATAAATGTGTGATTTCTTGTTTCTGACTAGAACTCGTGAGAATGATTACAGAGTTTACAAAAATTCTGGGGAATTGGCCGGAGATGAAGCCGAGAAAATCTTCATGGACAATCTCAAAATTTCAGGAATAACCGGGACCGAAGAGCCTTTTAACGTTTTGAACGAGGACGACGGGAGATTTTACGTTCTTGCTGGAGGAATGAAGACCGGCGGAAAAGACCGTGAAGGCCGGCAAGTGAGATTTTCATTCTTGTGTGAGCTTGATGAATACGACGAGGCCATGAAAATTTTTCTCACTCTTGCGTCAAAGTGGGAAGAAAGCGTTAATTTCATGCGCTCATGCCTGGATGAGAAATTCGACAGGATAAATTTTTCGTACATTGAGTTCATGAACTGGCTGAAAAATTCTAAACCTAATAACACGAAACTTAATTTACACAGCAATAAAACTCTCAAGTCAAAGTTATTTTTCCTAAAAGCTGTCTTAATGGCCGTATTGCTCATAACCACAGGAATATTAACGTTTTACAACTTTAACATAAGGGCTGAACTTGACAATTCCCATGAAGAAATTGTTTCACTCTCAGCGAAAATTAACGAACTCAGCACGACAAAAATTAATGAGCTCAATGAAATTCATTCGGGCTTAATCGGAGCATATGACTTGATGGGAAATTCTTACAGGTATATTGACATGATGAGTGAGGACGCGAAACTTGCTGAAGAATATTCTCGGCGTGAAGCTGACAGGGCAAAAATTTTGCTTGATGAAATTGCCGGGAAAATAAAAAGTTTCAAGATTAAAACTGAGATTAGGGAGGAGAGTGCGAGATGAATTTTGCTGAAGCTGTAACAAGAATGTTTAGCGAGTTCTCAGCAGTATTTAATAACACGGGATATGCCTTATTCAAGATAGAAGCTTATGTTGTCTGTGCGATAATCCTAATGATATTGCTTTATCGTCAGCAGAGTTCTTCGGACTATACTGAAGCAAGAGTGATCTGGGGCAGATTGTTATCCATTCAAATTTTGTTCGCATTTTCCGGAATATTAAGAGTTCTTGTTGACATATCAATAATTTCTTCAACGCCTATATCTCAGTTTATTGCGTTATCTTTGAATTTTATTTCTTTTGGGGCAGTATGCTGGTTTGTATTTATTTACATTGAGTTTTACCAGAAATCAGCATTATTGAAGTCTGTCAAGAACAAAATTTTAGCTGCACTTCCTTTTGGCTTCAACGTGATTATGATTTTGCTTTCAACTTATACGGGCTGGTTTGTAAAGATTGGGAGCGATGGGATTACCAACGGGCCGTTAATTACGTTTATGTATATTCTTCATATAGCATATCCGTCTTTAGCTGTAATTCTTGCAGTAATCCGCCGGCGTAAGATGTCTCGTTATGAGCGTGATGTTGCTCCGTTGATGGCGATATATCCAGCATTTTTTGTAATCTGCGGGCCTCTTCAAACTTTGAATTGGAAAGTGCCGTTTTTATGCTATGTAATCGTAATTGCTGATATTTTCGTGTATATTTCTTATGCTGACAGCTTAGTATCGATTGACCCTTTAACGGAAATTCCGAACAAGAACGGATTGATGCATGAGCTTTCGGAACGTATGAGGCAGGCTAATCCGGAACTGTTGCATTTATTCACGGCTGACGTTGAGGATTTATCATCGATAAACTCGGATTATGATCGTTCAGAGGGCGATAAAATTTTGATTATGATTGCTGAGGCCTTGAAAAAATTCCGTGATGAGGAGCATGAATGTTTTATTGCGCATTATTACAGCGATGAATTTATCTTGACGGCGGATATTCAAGACGATGAAGAACGTGAATTATTTATTGAACATATACGAAATTACATCAGCAATGCTTCGATTGTGAGCGGGTTGAAGCGTTATATTCACGTAAATATCGGCTGGGCGAAATACGAACAGTTCAGCAAGACTGAGACGATTTCGGGCTTAATCGACGAGGCTGAGAGGATGTTAAACGAGAGCAAAGAACAGAGACGCTTTCAGAATATGTGGCGAATGTAACAAAATCCCCCTTGTAGCATTGTGAGGGGGAAATTTTACTTTTTCTGCACTTGCGCAAATCTTCCGGGAAAACTTTTTCTCGATGTTCAGCCTTCACACTTTCACTAAACATACTAGCATTATATTTCGAGTAATCCCTGAATTGATAAGTGTTATAAGCGCATAAGACTTCACAATCGCCGAGTACGAGCCTTGACGCGTTGTAAATTATCGCTGAGTGAATAACTTTATCAATGTCGGGTAACTAAAATAAACAGGGCTTCCCATGATGATAAAATCGCTAGCTAATGCTTTTTCGAGAATTGGCCTTAAGTCATCATGAATTGCGCATAATCCGTTAGTCTTTGCAGTCTTGAGCTTACACGCAAAACATGAAACGCATCCTTTGAAGCTGTAATCATAAAGATGAACGAGTTCGCAATCAGCTCCGGCATCTTGAGCACCTTTCATGAAAAATTTTACCCCCCTCAGAATAAAATTATTTCTTCATGAGTTCTGCACCGACACGCCAGGCTTTAGCGATTTCGCTTCCGACTGAGTAATAAGTATTTCTAAACTGGTCGAACATTACGGGCTTTAACTTTTTCGCGTCAACTTTTCCGTGCTCATCTAAAACTTTTTCGTCAGCGATGACATTTACGATTTTCCCTGTAACTTTGATTTCGCCGAAACTTTCACGTTCTTCAACGAGTTCACATTCCATTGTTACGGGAAATTCGGTGATTACTGGCGCGTCAACTCGTGAGCTTTTCACGGCATGAAGTCCTGTACGCTCGAATTTGTCAGCCATTGTGTTGCCTGAAGCGGTCCCTAAGAAGTCAGCCTCTTTGATGTGAGCTTCGTCGGCAAGTGCTACTGTGAAGGCTTTCTTAGCGCGAATATTCTTGAGAGTTTTGCGTTCTGGAGCCAAATTAAGCGCAATTTTGTCCATTGTGCAGATATTTCCCCAAGCTACGTTCATAACGTCAACTTTTCCGTCTTCTCCGTAAGTTGCAACCATGAGAACCGGCATAGGGAATACAGCAGGCAGCGAGCCTAAATCTTTAGCCATGATAAAAATATACTTCCTTTCGTGGATAAACAAGATTTTATCTACATTAACATTATGTCAAACTTGTCAAGCCATCGCAAAAATAGAACATGTTATATTATTTCGTTAAAAATTTTTCTCGACTGTATCAATTTCACAATAAAAAAACCTCCCCTGTCGTAACAGAGGAGGCCGATTTTTATTCCTCAGCGTGTAAATTAAACGTCTGCCCCAAATTTCACGCCGTCATAATCATCACTGTTCGTTAAAAGCAAAACGACCGTATCAGGATGTCCGGCCTTCTTGATTTTCTCGCGGTCAAACTTCATAATCTTCTGGCCTTTTTTCACTTTGTCGCCCTCTTTAACGAAATCTTCAAAGCCATCGCCGTTCATCTCAACCGTATCAACTCCGACGTGAATTAAGACTTCCATATCGTTTTCGCCGCTGATACCGATTGCGTGTTTGCTCTCTGCTACTGATGAAATCTCGCCGTCAATAGGAGCATAAACGAACTCGTCCTCCGGAACAATTCCTACGCCCTGTCCAAGTGTTCCGGCCGCAAATGTCGGGTCTGGAATTTCAGTATACGGGATAACTTTACCGGCTGTGCACTGGGCAATTTCACCTGCTGATGAAGAAATTACAGTTCCGAACTCCATAACCTTCTCAGGCTCTGACGCTGCAGGGGCTGGAGCTGCTTCGGCTTCGGGTGTCTCTTCATGCCACATAATCCATGAAAGTACGAACGCAATACCGCCGGAAATTGCAAGAAGAATTGTGTACTGCATGGGCTGGGCAATCGTCAAATAACCGGGAATTCCTGTAACTCCGTAGGCTTTCGCGCCGATTCCTGTGAATGCTCCGTAGAGTGCTCCGACCGTTCCGCCGATCATTCCAGCGATAATGGGCTTGAAGAAACGTAAGTTGATACCGAAGATTGCCGGCTCAGTAATTCCGAGTGCCGCTGATAATGATGAAGGAATTGCGACAACTTTCGTTCTCTGCTGTCTTGCCTTGAAACCTACCGCTAAGCATGCTCCAAACTGTGCGAAGTTCGCGGCTGAAGCTATCGGCATCCACGTGTTAAGTCCGCCCTCAACTGCAAGCATTCCGGCCTCAATAACGTTGTACATGTGGTGAAGTCCCATAACAACCGTCCAAGGATAAATTGCTCCCATTACTGCCGAACCAATCGGGTTCTTAACAAGGATTTGTGCTCCGATTAATACCCAGCTCTCTAACTGTGAGAAAATCGGGCCAATAATCGTGAACGTCAAGAACGTCGTAACAAGAACTGTCGTAAACGGAACTACGAACAAGTCAATCATTTCCGGCGTATGCTTATGAAGCCATTTCTCAATCGTGCACATTAACCATACGGCAATAATTACCGGGATAACGTGACCTTGATAACCGACCTTTTGAACGCTGAAAATAAAGTTGAAAATGTTGAAGTTCCACTGCGGAATTGTCTCAAGTGAACCGACAACCCAAGCGTTTACCAAATTCGCGTGGATCATGGCAAGACCGATAACAGCTCCTAAGAACGTATTGCCGCCGAAAACTCGAGCCGCTGAGATTGCGACGATAACAGGTAAATACGCAAAAGCCGTGTTCGCAACCATGTCTAAGAAGTCATACCATGAAGTATTTGCAAACTCAGGATAAACTTTACCCATAGCCTCGACAAATCCCATCATCAAGCCTGACGCGACAATTGCCGGAAGAATAGGAACAAATACGTCGCCGACCGCCTTCAACATTCTCTTCCAGATTGGCTGACCTGCCGCCGCCGCCGCTTTAACGTCATCTTTCGTGGCTTCGGTCATTCCCGTAACGCTCAAGAACTCTGCATAAACCTTGTTGACCGTTCCAGTTCCGATTATGAGCTGGAGCTGGCCGTTGTTCTCAAACATTCCTTTTACGCCGTCAACGTTCTCAAGGGCTTTCTTGTCGACTTTGCCGTTGTCCTTGATGACCAGACGAAGACGAGTAGCGCAATGGGCAGCCTGAACAATGTTCTCACGCCCGCCGATGTGTGAAACGATTTCCTCAGCACATTTTCTGTAATCCAGTGCCATGAAATAAAACCTCCCGAAAAATTAAATTAAGTGTAAATCCGCAAACGCCTTCGCTAAACCGTCTTCACTCACTGACGGGCAGACCATATCAGAGAGCTTCTTCAGTTTTTCCGAACCGTTCGCCATACAGACGCTGAAGCCTACAGTCTGTATCATTTCCAAATCGTTCATGCTGTCCCCAAATCCTACAGTGTCCTCAATGGGAACTCCGAAATGCTTGCAAATAATTTCAACGCCTAATCCCTTGTTGAAAGCCTTATCGATAATTTCACCGTTTACGCAAGTCTGATCCGAATTGCCGACTTTTACGTCCTGAACAACGAAATTGAATTTGTCGCCGAGAGCTTTTTTCGCGTCGTCAAGCTGTGAAAGTTTTGTGCACATTATGACGACTTTATAAATTGGTGAGCCGTCATATTCCCGCATTGGCTTAATCCCTAAATTGGCCGAGAGAGCTTTTCTCCAACGTTCAAGTTCACTGTTGCCTTCTCCTTGTGAGCTTAAGAAGTCGCCGAGATTTTCATCACCCCAAGAGCCGCCCTCAGCTTCGATTGTGCAGAAAACTCCGTTGTCGTGAAGAGTTTTTAACGCGATATCTCTTTGTTCGTCAGTCATCGGGTGATTGTAGAGAATTTCATCGTATTTTTCTCCGACAGCGACATAACCTCCTGCGCATGAGATAAATCCGTCGAACTGGAAGCGTAAAAGCGGGCGTAACATGTCAGGATTGCGGCCTGTGCAGAGAAAGACTTTGTTCCCTTTTGCGCGTGCTTCAGCGATTGCGTCAACAGCACTTTGTGGGGGCGTATTCTCGCCTGGAGACGTTAAAGTGCCGTCGATGTCTAGAAATATCAGCTTCAAGATATTTTTCCTCCTTGTGAAATTTTAATGTCTGAGCTGAAAATTAATTCTGAGATTGATTATGTGAATTGTGAAAAATTATAAACTCAAACTTTTCATGAGGCAACAAGTTTATTTACGTGCTCAACATAAAAAAAAGCAGCCAGAGAATTTCTCCTCTAAACTGCTGAAAACTTTCTCATATCATGATGATGTTTAGCGCGCAATCTTCCTCTTCAGAATAATCATGCCGGCAAACAGCATTAATGCAAAGGACCCTGATACTTCACATCCTCCGCCTCCGTTTGATTCTCCGATATTATTTTCACCATTATTATTATCGTCAATGATATTATTGCCGCCCTGAGAAACTGACAGGCTTACTGAATTTGTGCTTACTGTATGATTTTCATCGTCAGTTATTAGGCAATGATATTTATTCCCGTCATCAAATAAACTTACAGGGCCGCTTGAATACGCTGAACTTGTCGCGCCGGTTATTATCGTCCAGCCTCTGCCGTCGTTGCGATTAATATTCCATTGATAACTTAAGCCGTTTCCTGATGCCTCAACAGTAAAGTTCGCATATTCTCCCGCATTCACGCTCTGATTCGCGGGCTGCTTCGTAATATTTATCCTTCCTAATGAGCTGTTCGGAACAAGATAATCATCAACTTCACCGTCGCCGTCGTTATCGATTTCAAGCACTGTAGTTTTCGAGTCGTCCGTACCTGTCTTAATGAACGTATTAGGCGTTATTGGAATATTTCTGAAGGAGTCTTCCTTGTAAATTTCATCGTTCCCATTGAAATAGCGTATATCGTAATCCATCGTGCCCGTATCCGTTCCGTTAAGAGTAATCGAGAAATTCGGTGAATGATTGACGCACAACATTTTAATATCATCGCTGAGACCTATAACATCAAGCCTCCCGAATGAAGATGAACTCTTGAAATTTTCAAGTGACGAATTGAGTTCTTCACCTGAGGGGTTCGATATGCTGACATCAACGGGACACGCAATACGAACAACAATATAGCCGTCATTTCGCATATTGCTTCCTGGTATGTCTGAAGTCTGGTTATTGAGTTTGCTGATTATCCAGTCAATGCATTCGTCCTCACTTACAACTCCTCCGTGATTTGTGCTGAACGTTAAAACTCGTACACCTTTCTCAAGGTTATTCAGCTGTTCACTGATGCTTGCTGAGTAATACGGGACAGTTCCATCACCGTTAATTGTATATTTGAGATCATCTTCATATAGCTCTTTGTTAATGTTATTATTTACAGATCTGAATTTTATCGCCGTAATTGTAGGCTGACCTATTCCCACAATAAAATATGACTTGTCGTACTTAAGCAGCGCATTATAATATCCAGCCTTTAATGATTTCTGAAATTCATAGCATGCATCGTAATCTGCAAATTCATTCCGGCATATGTCTTGATAATCTTGGAACGATAATTCCTCATTTTCATCGGTAAACAGTTTATTTCTATACATGGGAAGACGTTTAATATAGTTTTCAGATGGTACAAGCTCCCCAACCCCTAAAAAGGAAGTCTTAAGTTTCTTACTCATTCCCCCCAGCAATAATGCCCAGTCTTGCAAAGTATCTCCGAGTAAATGCCGTGTTAATACACAATGGAGCAGCTTCGGTGAACCTTCATATGGTGTTCCGCAGGTAACGATAACATCAACTTTTTGATCAGCACTATGTTCCTGGAAATATCTTGAGGCTACAATACCGCCCATTGAGTGGCACACCAGATTTACTTTTTTTGCGCCGGTATCTTTTAATATTGTATTAATGCATTCATTTAATTTTTTGGCACTGTCTTTATTACTCTGCCGCCAGTCATAGCTGAAGAAATACACAGGACGATAGTTATTTTCTGACGAGTATTCCTCACATAAACGCTGTACTAGGTTTTTATACGCTTCCAGAGCACCATACTCTTGCTCGCTCTCATACTTGTTGTTCTGAACTTCATATGGACGAAGGTAAACAGTATTGGATAAATCCATACGCCGGTTCAATATTCCGAACTCAGGAAAAGCAAGACTGGCCAGTATTAAAGCTAAACTTCTGTACGGATGACCTTTTAACAGCTCGTACAGAGCGGCGTAGACTTGAGGCCCTATAATCTTTTCCGAAAGCGTTTTTAAATAATCAGTCCCGCCTGAAGCATCCTTTACTATAGGATCCCACGCTTGATTTTCCTCATTATATGCAGAGTCGTTTATGAAAAATCTGCTGCCCATAACACCTGGTATTATGATTACTGGGGTATGATCGCCGCTCAAAACATCATCAGCAATTTCTCCAAACGTGAACTCTAATTTATCAACGTCCGTAACTTCATAATATGAACCGTCGCTTGCCAAGTCCTTCATGAAGCGCCTTCCGAACTCCAAATATCTGCCATAAAGACTGTGAAAAAAGCCAAGTGTATAAATATTATAACCATTTTGCTTGAGCGTCTGAGCAATATTATATGCAGCGTTAGCATACCTGTAGTTTGAATAATCGCTGTAAACATAAGGGCCGTCCTGGCGTTCTCCATTTTCAGGAAGTCCATCTGAACACAGCACTATATTCTTAACTGCTCCATTTACGGTGATATTTTCTAAAAGCTCGCCGGCAAGTTCAAGTGAGCCGTGAATATTTGTGCCGCCATCTGCATAGAGTGTGTCAATTTGGGAACTTAATTCTTCGAAATCACTTGTGAACTCATTCAATATTGAAGCATTAGTATTCAGAGAAATTAGAGCAGCATAATTATTCCCCTGAGCGTTTAGAATTTGCTGACAAAACTTTTTAGCCGCTTCCTTCTGAACTTTCACCGGGTCGCCGCGCATACTGCCAGATGTGTCCAATATCAAGACGACATAACGATTAGTTTCTGCCGCAAACGCTGAACTTGATAATATCAACGCGATAATAGTTGCTAAAACGACATGAATAACAAAAGAGAAATTTGATAGGAGCTTACCTGTTAAGAGACAATAATGTTGACTTGACTTGACTTGACTTGACAAAATTATACTTCATCATTTTCGTTCGTGTCAAGCTCCTTTCTGATAAAATTTTGACAATTATAGCATAAAAAAATATCCCTCCCGTTTTTGCTTTACAATCCGGCTTGAGCGGGGCGGGGGGGGGGGAGCGAAAGCCGGATTGTCTCTCTATAAGGTCATAAGATTTTTTAAGCATAACAGGAGGAAATTATGTTAACTCATCTTTAAATTATGAGCGGCAATTACTTTTTCAAAACTTCACCAGAAATATTTTGCTTACTCTTCGTCCTCGTCTTCCTTCTTATGAGCAGCAATTACCTTCTTCGCTATTTCGCCTGGAACTTCCTCATAATGCGAGTATTCCATCGAGAATGAGCCCTCACCTGAAGTCATTGAGCGTAAATCCGTCGCATATCTGAACATTTCGGCCAATGGAACTTGAGCTTTGACAACCTGCAATTTCCCGTGTCCTTCCATTCCCATAACTCGGCCGCGTCTGGAGTTGAAATCGCCCATTACGTCGCCCATGAACTGATCCGGAACAGTAACTTCAACGTCCATTACCGGTTCAAGCAAAACAGGATTTGCGTCCATAATGCCCTTCCTGAACGATAAACGAGTTGCAAGTTTGAACGACATTTCGGAGCTGTCGACATCGTGATATGAGCCGTAATAAAGTTCAGCGCTGAAGTCAACAACTGGGAAACCTGCAAGAGGGCCGGAAGTCATATATTCGCGCAAACCTTTTTCGACTGCCGGGATAAAGTTTCTCGGGACTGCTCCGCCTACGACGCTGTCAATGAACTCAAAGCCTGCTCCTCTTTCAAGCGGACGATAACGAATATAAACATCGCCGTACTGCCCATGTCCTCCGGATTGCTTCTTGTGCTTACCCTGAGCTTCGGACATCTTGCGGATTGTCTCACGATAAGGAACTTGCGGGGTCTTCGTGTCTAAGTCAACGTTGTAACGTTCCTTCATCTTTGAGAGAACTATATTAATGTGCATATCTCCCATTCCAGATAAAACATTGTCGCGGGTCTCGGCGTTTTTCTCGAATGTTAAGCTGCAATCCTCTTCAAGAATACGTGAAATTGCATTACCGAGTTTGTCTTCATCTGCACGAGTTTTAGCGATGACCGCAACACTGTAAACAGGCTTCGGGAACTCGATTGCTGGGAATTGTGCTGAAAATCCGCCTTTTGTCGCCAAAGTATGACCAACTCTCGCGCTCTGGAGCTTCGGGATTGCTACGATGTCGCCGGCGATAACTTCTTTTACGTCCTTGCCGTCTTTACCCGTCATAATCTTGAATGAGCTGATACGTTCATCTTCGCCCTTGTTGACGTTGTAAATGTTGCTGCCCTCAGACGAAAGCGAACCCGAATACACGCGCATGAACGATAATTTGCCGACGAAAGCGTCCGCCATGACCTTAAAGCAAAGTGCTGAGAACGGTGCGTCAGTTTTCGGCTCAACCGTAACTTTTTTATCGCCGTCAAGTGCTTCAACAGCTCCGATATCAACAGGCGACGGGAAATAATCAGCTACGAAATCCATAAACTGAGGAACTCCGATATTGGCCGTTGATGAGAGCGCGAATACTGGCATAATTCGTTTCGACGCAATAGCCTTCTTCAGTGTACGTTCAAAGTCAGCTTCTGAGATTGTTTCACCCTCAAGATATTTCTCCATGAGTTCATCGTCCATTTCAACAGCAGCTTCAACAAGAGCTTCATGTGCGCTTTCTCTCTCGTCAGCCAAGTCCGCAGGAATTTCGCCCTCTGTGAATTTTCCGGATCCATCGGGTTTATACGTGTATGCTTTACCCTTGAGCACGTCGACAACTCCCGTAAATTTATCGGCTGAACCAATCGGAAGCAAAACAGGCAGAGCATTCTGTGAGAATTGGCCCTTAATGTCCGCTAAAACTTTCTCGAAATCCGCGTTTTCTCTGTCCATTTTTGAGATTACGAACGAGACCGGAGCGTTATGATGTTCGGCATATTCCCAAGCCTTTGACGTTTGAACCTCGATGCCGCCGACTGAGCTTACAAGAATTACGGCCGTATCAGCAACTCGGATTGCCGCGCTCATTTCTCCGGTGAAGTCTGCATAACCGGGAGCGTCAAGCACGTAAAAAGTTTTGCCTTTACGTTCAAGTGTTAAGAGTGATGTGCTGATTGAGATATTGCGTTTTTGTTCTTCTGATTGGAAATCGCTGACAGTGTTACCGTTCTGAACATTTCCCATACGAGTGATATTGCCGTTGTCGAAGAGCATAGCTTCAGCGAGTGAAGTTTTTCCGGCTCCTCCGTGTGCACATAATGCGAAACTCCGTGTGTCTTCGGGTTTACGTACCCCCATAATGAATAAACACCTTCCCTTATGAATTGTAATCGTGATAAATTTTTTATTTGATTGGGATTATTATATTACGTTAAATGAAATTTTGACGCTGAATTTTATTGAGAGTGAGAAAATTTTCTTTATAACATAGGACAGCATAAAGATGGCACACTTAACGAAAATAGCTTCATGTTCATGAAAAAAAAATCTCCCCGTTGATTACCTCAGCAGGGAGAAAAATTTTATTTCCCGTCAAAAAAGTTCTGGATTATTCCCTTAATCTCCTTCAACGGTAAAGTCTTCAGCATATGACCTTCGGGCTTCAGCGCTTCGATTTTCTCAATGCTCCCGGCATCGGTCTTAGCTGTCAGGAACATCACAGGAATTTTCGCCGTCTTCGCATTGTTCCGTATAGCTTCTAGAACTTGAGGCCCATTCATCTCCGGCATTTCGTAATCCAGCAAGATCATATCAGGCGCAAATCGTTCAAGAATTTTCAACGCGTTAGCTCCAGAATTAGCCGGCAAAACTTTATAGCTCGTGCTTAATCCCTCACGCAAAGTCTTAATCATCACGGAATCATCATCAACAAGTAATATCATTCTCTGAAAATCTTTTGCGTCCTTCGAAAGTTCCGAAAGTTTATCGCGTATCTCGTTGGCGTTAAACGGTCGGATTAACGCTTCGGCTCCGGAAATTTTCACCCCGTCAACTTCCGCTTGAGTTCCAAGCAAAAATATCTTCGTGTTCGTGAACGTCTTTAACTTCTCGGCTAACTTTTCAGGGCTTTCAAGTCCGGCCAAGTTCACAAGAATAAATTTCGGGACATAATCAACTTCATCGCTTGAACGTGAACGGGTAATCTCGAAAGTGTCGCTCAAATTCTTAATCAGCATATCAGCTCCCATTGCGGGCCTGTCGCTGATGTACAAAACTTTTTCTTTATTCATAATCTCAGCTCCCTATAAATTTTTTAATGCCTCGTCAAGTCCGCCCCAATCCGCACTGTCTGCACACATCGCTATTTTATTGAAGCGTTCACTCTCATTGTCGGGAATTTTATACTCTCTCAGCATAGCGATTATTCCGTCGATCGAATCACTGTCAAACATTGAAGCAAATTCTTTTATTGCCTCGTATGCTTCATGAAGTCTCTCAATGTCAATAACTTCTGCGTTGTCGTCTTGAGCGTAAAGCGGTGATAATTTCTCAAGATAGCTCCGGTAATTGGCCAGAAGGT
>CALGHA010000116.1 GCA_937915835.1 uncultured Fretibacterium sp.
TATGGATTTGGCGTGAGCTTGAAGACAGCGTGAAACGTGAGAATTGTGAATTACACGAAGTTCATGTGTGGGAGACTGCGACAAGCTGTGTAATTCTGAGGGCTTCGGATTTATGATGCGCGACGTTCAGAAGGAAATTGACAGCCGGAATATTCAGATTGACCGTGTCGGAGTTAGGGGCGTAAGTTATCCTGTTATTCTCATGGACAAGGACAATAAGACACAAAACACAATCGCCAGCGTCTCAATGAGCGTAATGCTCCCGCATGAATATCGAGGAACTCACATGAGCCGTTTCATCGAAACACTTGAAGAATATCACGGTCGAGTTTCTCCGGCCAATCTTGAAGCATTCACGAAGAGACTTTGCGAGAAATTAAACGCTTCAGAAAGTTCGGTGAGTTTCGAGTTCCCTTATTATTTCCGGAAAAAAGCTCCTGTGTCGGGAATTGAGAGTTTTTCAAAGTGTGATGTAAATCTCAAGGCAAGTTATGAGCATAATAAAAATTTTGACATGATTATAGGGATTAACTTAAACGTGCAAACTTTATGCCCATGTTCAAAGGAAATTTCACGTTACGGTGCTCATAATCAACGTGCTTTAGTCTCGCTTCAAGTTCGTTGTGAAGGCCTCGTTTGGTTCGAAGAGTTGATAAGCATGATTGAGAGTTCTGCGTCAGCTCCGTTATTCACACTCTTGAAACGTGAGGACGAAAAATTTATCACAGAGCATTCATACGAAAATCCCCGCTTCGTTGAGGACGTAATCCGTGAACTCGCTGTTATTCTCGATAATGAGCAAAAAATTTTCTGGTATAAAGTCAGAGTTACAAGCTATGAGAGCATTCATAATCATGATGCTTTTGCTGAGATTGAACGTGATAAAAAATGAGCCGCCGAAGACGTAAAGCAGCACTCCGAAAAATTTTACGTCTGATTAACTACATTATAATAATCTCAATATTCGTGTTCGGTTATAGCTTTTATCGCGGCTGGTACGAGAATTACAGGCAATCTCATCCTCATGTGATCGAAGCAGTCTCGACGGATTATTACGAGGAACAACCTCTTGAAGGGTTATTATTATGGGACGAGCAGTTAATTTACGCGCCTCAAGCTGGAATATTAAATTACCCGTCGCCTCGTCCTCGAATGGTCGCAAAAGGAGAAATCTTAGCCGCACTC
>CALGHA010000117.1 GCA_937915835.1 uncultured Fretibacterium sp.
TTGGAGTTACCGGAAGCGTTTACGATGAAATGTGGGAGCCTGCGAAAAAATTACTTGCTGAACAGGGAATTACTCTTGAAGTCATCCAGTTCACCGATTACGTTACGCCTAACAGGGCATTAGCTGACGGAGATATTGACTTGAACGGTTTCCAGCACAGAATTTATTTCGCCGATGAACTCGAAAGCAGGAATTACAAGCTCACGAATATTGCTAACACTTTCGTAGTCCCGTTAAATCTTTACTCAATCAAGATTAAGAGTTTGGACGAGATTAAAGACGGCGATGTTATTGCAATTCCGAACGATCCGACTAACGGTGGGCGAGCTATTAAAGTTTTGGCGACATCGGGCTTAATCACTCTTAAAGAAGATGCCGGCTTCAATCCTGCTAAAGAAGATATTGCGGCTTACAACAAGAAGATTACGATCCAGGAACTTGCGGCTAATACAATTCCTGCGGCACTCCCGGACTTAACGGCAGGCGTTATCAATGACACTTACGCGTTGGATTACGGGCTTAAAGCGAGCGATGCAGTTTTCGAGGATCAGGCCCGCGAAAAAGAATACTGGAACTTAATCGCCGCAAGAACTTCTGACCTTGAAAATCCGGAGAAACTTGCTGTGTATCAAAAAGTTGTTGAGGCCTATCAAAGCGAGACTATGAAAGCTAATCTTGCTGAACTTTACGGCGGATTTTTCAGACCAGTAGGCTGGGACGAAGATTTATTAGCCCCGTTCAAAAAGTAAGGGTTAATAGTAATCTTGCTGACTTTTATGTTTGTATTTTTCAGGTTTGTAATCTGGGACGAAAATTTACTCGCTCCATTCAAGAAGTAAAAACTCCCCTTAGTCTCACGAAGGCTGAGGGGTTAATTTTTTCCTGGATAATCCGAAAAATATACTAGAACGAATTATGCATCATTCAGGAGGAAAATTATCATCATGGAAGTATTTGACTGGCTCGGAGTGTTATTATTCATATTGAAGGCGATGTTTAAGGGAAATTCACGAGATTCTGCAATGGCCTTAGCTTGTCAGAAATTCGGAGTCAGCGCGTCAGAGATAGAGAAAAATATAGGCACAAAGTTTTAGAATAAATAAGCCCTGCGGATTATGAACGTTTGCAGGATTATTTTTTTGCCTCAATGTTATAATCAGCTCATTAATTTTTACGCAGGAGAAATTTTTTATGCTTCGTAGATTTATGCTTTTATTGCTGGCAGTCTTCATATTCATAGAGTGGGGGCCTCTTTCAGATGAACGCGCGAAATATGGAATTGCCGCCGGAGATTTATTCGTGAAAGAAGTTGTGTTGACGTTCGACGACGGCCCGAGAGAAAACGGAATGCAGGAGATTATCGCTGTCCTTGAGAGTTATGATATCAAAGCAACGTTCTTCGTTGTCGGGAAATTCGCGGATAGATTTAGCGACGTTACGTTAATGCTTCACAATTCAGGCCAAGAGCTCGCAAATCACACATTCACTCACCCAAGATTATACGAAGATTACACGGAACACATAATGCTTCAGGTTAAACGCTGTGATGATGTTCTTGAAGGCTTGGGAATAAGACGAACGAGATTTTTACGTCCGCCCGGAGGACATTTCAACATGAAGATTTTCAACGCAATGCGACGAATGAACTCGAAACTTGGACTTTGGACCTTGAACACTGCGGATTACACGGGACGGCCGGCGTTTGAGATTGAGAATATAGTCTTATTGGGAGCACGTCCAGGCACGATAATATTAATGCACTCTGGAATGCCTGAAACTGTCAAAGCTCTTCCGAAAATTATCGAGGGCATGAAGAAGCGAGGCTATGAGTTCGTGAGACTTGAAGATTTATGGAATGGCGGCAGAACATAACGATAAAATATAACGCGTTCTATTTTGGTGCTCGTAAAAAATTTTCCCCTTCTGACTTGAAACATCAGGAGGGGATTTTGTTATGTTGATTACAGTTCTGACTTCATGATTTCGTATAAACTTTCAGCGGCTTTCTTCCAGCTGTATTTTTCGCCGGACAACAGCAAATCAACTCCGCCAGTTTTCTCGCGAAGAATATCATCAATCTTAACATTTGGAACATCAGGATTAATGTAATGCGCGGAATTCCCGTAAATTTCCGGCAGACACGCAGCGTTCGACACAATTAACTCTTTGCACCCCGAAGCCGCCGCCTCAATCGGTGTCATCCCGAAGCCCTCGTAAACAGCAGGATGAACGAATGCCCGGCAATAATGCATTAATGCCTTGAGTTGTCCGTCTGAAACTCGTCCTGTGAAAAATAAATTATTAAGGCGGTTATTGTCTCTGAGGTGTTTTGTCTCTGAGGTGTTTTGTCTCTGAGGTGTTTTGTCTCTGAGGTGTTTTGTCGACTTCTATATTGGTGGATTTTTCTTTTGAGCCAACGATGACGTAAGTAATTTCGGGATTATATTTTGCGTTTTCGATTATCCACTGAAAATTTTTCTGAGGAGTTATGCCGCTAGCCGCAAGAATATATTCTCCTTTGTGGATTTCCGGGAACTCGCTGAAGATTTCTTCGTCTTCGGTGATTGAGTTCATATGCTGCCAGCCGTTATAAATCACATGAATTTTGGCCGGGTCAACGTCAAAATATTTCAAGAGTTCATTTCGCGTGAATTTCGAGACGACGATAATTTGTTTTGCTCTCTTTACCGCCGAAGCTATCATTCTTCTGTTGAACTTGAGCTGAGCTTTTCCGTAACGCGTCGTGTAAAGATTAGGCAGCGCATAAGGCAAGAGGTCATGAATATACGCGATATCCGGCTTAAAAATCGGGTGTGAGTTGAAAATGTTGATACCTTTTTCGCGATGTGTCAGTAGGTAAAGAAAGTAATACGTCTGTTCCCAAATATGGCGATTTCCCTTGCCAATTCGCTTAACTGGAATATTCTTCAGGCCGTCAATATGATACTCGCTTTCAGGTGCTATAATCTCAGCAAAATTCGGCGGAACAATCTTGTCGAGTTCTTTGATGGTTTCCATTGCAACCCTAATTTGTCCGTTCATGTCTCGGGCTAAAAATTTTCCGTTGATTGCGAACATGAGTAATTCTCCTTTCTTGGATTAATTTTGCAGTAATTTGATATTTTATTATTTTTCCCTTAAAAGTGTAAATGTGCTTTGAGGGATTTATTTTTTCCCTGTTTATAATAATATACTCACATTCCAAATTTTACACAAAATTTTTATATACGGAGGCATTCTCTATCATGAAAAAAGTTTTATGCGCTCTATTGTTCGTTGTTATGCTTGTCTCGTGTGCTTCTGCTTATGACCTCGCTAATCCTCCAGTCGTGAAAATTCCCAATGGCCAATTAATGGGTTTCATGAACGGCAACACTTTTACGTTTCTCGGAATTCCTTACGCTCAGGCAAAACGTTTTGAGAAGCCCCAGAGTGTTCCGGCTTGGGAAGGAGTAAAGTCAGCGCAGTCTTACGGAACAATCTCGCCCATTCTCGACCAGACCGAAGTCGGAGCAGATGAATTTGTGTGGCCTCATCGTTATTGGGTTCAGAACGAAAACTGCATGAACTTGAACGTCTGGACGCAGAGCATCGAAGAAAGTGCGAACAAACCCGTAATCGTCTTCTTTCACGGCGGCGGTTACAGAAACGGTTCATCAATTGAATCTGCGGCTTATGACGGAGCAAATTTAAGCGTATACGGTGATGTTGTTGTTGTTACGGTCAATCACAGGCTTAACATTCTTGGCTTCCTTGACTTGAGCAGATACGGAGAAAAATACGCTGGCACGGCCAATTTAGGAATGCAGGATTTAGTTGCTTCGTTAAAATGGGTTCAGGAGAATATTAAATACTTCGGCGGAAATCCTGACAACGTTACAATCTTCGGTCAATCCGGAGGCGGCGGAAAAGTCAACAACTTAATGCGTATGCCCTCAGCTAAAGGCTTATTCCATAAGGCGGCGGCACTCAGCAGTTCTTACGGATTAATCGACAAGGAGCTTAACGACAAGATTATAACCGGAACGCTCGCGAAACTTGGGCTTAAGGACGTATCGGAGCTTGAGACTTACGACTATTACGATCTCATTCATGCGGCTCAAGCTGTCTGCACTGAACTCGGCACGAACTGGACACCTGAAGCTGACGGCGAAGTTATTCAAGCTGAATTTTGCGACTGGGCTAATGATATTCCTTTCATTGGGAGCACGGTATTTTCGGAGTTCAATTACAGCTGGAGATTTGACGGCAAGAATAAAAATCTCTGGACTGAAGACGAAGCATTAGCAAATCTTAAGGCGAAATACGGCGACAAAGCAGGTGCGATTGCTGAAGAGTTCAAGAAGGTATTTCCTGGACGCAAGCTCGCTGATGCATATTTCTATTATGCGGCCGCACCAGTTAGCAGCACGATTTATTATATTTGCAGACGTGGACTTGAATTTATTCTTGCTGATAAGCTGAAAACTGCACGTGCTCCAGTCTACGAATATTTATTTGACTATGAAGTCCCTGTGAACGGCGGAATTCTTCCCTTCCATTGCTCGGATTTGATTTACGTCTTCCATAACGTTGATATTCCTGTCGTCTCAATCGCAACCGGCGGAGATGAAGCGGCTCACAAAATGCAAGATACCGTTGCGGACGCTTATTTAGCCTTCATGAGAACCGGAAATCCTTCAACCGAAAAACTCGAATGGAAGCCTTACACTCCCGACGAGAAAAATATTATGGTCTTCTCAGCTGAGAGTAAATGCAAAGTTCTCGGCGATGAAAAGTTATACACTCTCATTGATGAAGCACTTGCGAAGTAAAGCTGTTAAGAAGTAAAAATTTTGCGATTAATAAGCTCTGGCGGTTGACGTTCGACTGCCGGAGTTTTTTTATGGGGCGTGCGGAAGTGAGAAGAATTTTTTCGTCGTGAAAGTTTTCACATTAATAATCCCCCTCATTCTTCCGCTGGATAATAATACACTAAATTTTTACGTTGTATCAGGGGATTTTTAGTGTAATATTTCCTCATAATCCATACAAAAATTTTTAACAGGAGGCTGAACAATGGCCAGTGAAATTTATAAATATTTATCTAAGATTGCCGGAATAATTTCTGACAATAAAGATTTCCTGACAGAGTTAGACCGTGAAATTGGAGATAGCGATCACGGAATAAACTTAGCACGAGGATTTACGGCTGTGATGGAAAAAATTACTCCCGAAGACGCTGACATCGGCGCGACGTTAAAGAAGGCCGGAATGACTTTACTCTCGAAAGTTGGCGGAGCTTCCGGGCCATTATACGGAACTGCTTACATGGAGGCAGGAAAAGTTTTAGCCGGAAAAAGTGAGCTTGACGCTGAAGGTTTGAAGTCAGCATTTGAGGCCGCAATCGCAGGAATTCAGAAGCGCGGTAAAGCCGTCAAAGGTGAAAAGACAATGCTTGACGCGATTATTCCGGCTTACGAGACTTACTCGCAAAAAATTTCAGACGGAGCCGACATGATTACAGCACTTGAAGCCGCTTGTAACTCAGCACGTGAAGGCGTTGAATACACGAAGACGATTATCGCAACAAAAGGACGCGCGAGTTATCTCGGTGAAAGAAGCATAGGCCATCAAGATCCGGGCGCAACTTCTTCTACTTTGATGCTTGAAGCTGTTCTTGACGTCTTGAAAGGGAAATAAAATCATGGTAGGAATTGTTATCGTCTCTCACAGCTGGAAGATTGCTGAAGGTGTCTGCGATTTAGCGCGTGAAATGGCACAAGGTCATGAGGGAATTATTCCGGCTGGAGGGCTTGAAGACGGCTCAATCGGAACTGACGCACAGAGAATAGCTGACGCAATCGTTGAAGCTGACACAGGCGACGGAGTTGTAATTCTCGCGGACATCGGAAGCAGCATAATGAGTGCTGAGACTGCGATTGAATTACTTGAAGACGAGGGCAGAAATATTAACGTCGTAATCGCTGATGCTCCGATTGTTGAAGGCTCTGTGTGTGCTGTTGTTGAGGCGGCAGGAGGAGGAAGCGTTGATTCTGTCCTGAAATCTGCTGAGGAATCACGCGAAAGCAATAAATTATAAGGAGGCTTATTCATGAAGAAATTAATCAATCAGGTTGACAACATCGTTAGTGAGATGCTCGACGGTATGACTGCGGCATTTCCTCAGTATGTGAAACGTCTTGAGGGCTTTGAAGTTCTCGTTCGTGCTTCGGGGCCAAGTTCAAAGGTTGCGCTTGTCTCAGGCGGAGGCTCAGGACATGAACCCTCACACGGCGGTTTTGTCGGTAAAGGAATGCTTGACGGTGCTGTTGCTGGCGAAGTCTTCACGTCACCGACTCCGGATCAAGTTTTCGAGGCTGTTAAAGCTGTGAATGGCGGAAAAGGAGTTTTGCTTGTCATCAAGAATTACACCGGCGATGTTATGAATTTCGAGATGGCGGCTGATATGGCCCGTGATGAAAATATCGAAGTCGAGCAAGTTATCGTTGCTGATGACGTAGCTGTCGAAAACTCAACGTGGACGACTGGACGACGCGGAATTGCTGGGACAGTTTTTGTGCATAAAATAGCTGGTGCGGCTGCTGAAGCTGGCTTAAATCTCGCTGACGTAAAACGTGTTGCCGAAAAAGTCATCGCTAATGTCCGCTCAATGGGAATGGCCGTAAATCCTTGCACAGTTCCTGCTGCCGGCAAAAAAAGTTTCGAGCTTGCTGACGATGAAGTCGAAATCGGAATTGGAATTCACGGCGAACCCGGAACTCATCGCGAGAAAATCTCCAGCGTTAATGATATTGCCGACAAACTTTTAGCGAAGATCTTAGCTGAAGGAATTTACGCGGCCGGTGATGAAGTTGCTGTTATGGTCAACGGAATGGGCGGAACTCCTTTAATGGAACTCTGCGTTGCGAATAAACACGTTAAAGATGTTCTTGACGGCAAGGGGATAAAAATTGCGAAAACTCTCGTCGGAAATTACATGACTTCGCTTGACATGGAAGGCTTCTCAATCACACTCTTGAAACTCGACGATGAACTCAAAAAGTTCTTAGCGGCTCCGGCTGATACTCCGGCTTTCGTGCAATTCTAAACGGGAAAATTTTTTGCGCAGGGGATTAATTTTAGTCCTCTGCTTTTTTTTATGATTGACGAACTCGCTTTCACAACTTATACTTTCACGAAAATTAATTTTGCTATGAGGTATTATTACCAGGTGCTAAATACTAAATCCGACAGAAAATTACGCCATGATAAGCTCACAAAAATTTTGGCAGATAATCCGATGATTACTGACAGCGAATTGGCCTCAAGTTTGGGCGTGAGTATCTCGACAGTTCGACTTGACCGCGCAATGATGGGAGTTCCTGAGCTTCGAGAGAGAATAAGAACGATGGCACAAAACGCTGTGAGCAAATTGCAGTCGTTAAGTCCTAGTGAAGTAATCGGAGAGTTACTCGAACTTGAGCCGGATAAATGGGCTTTATCAGTATTAAAAACTGCTAAGGATATGGCTTTCAGGTTCACGGATATTGTCAGCGATAATTACGTCTATGCTCAGGCCGGTTCAATCGCTGTTGCTGTGATTAATGCCGCAAATGTCATAATCGACTCAATGCGAGGAGAATACAAAGGGCATGCAAAAGTCGGAGATGTCCTGATTGCACGCGCAAAAGTCGGAGTAAATCATGAGGGCAAAAAAATTGTGAGCGTAAGGACAAAAGTCGGCGATAAAGAGATTTTCGTCGGAAGATTTATTGTGCAAGTTTTAGAGTAAAAAATTTCAATATTCAATACAGGAAGGCAGGTGAAAAATTTATGAGTATCACTATAGCTCTTGACGCTATGGGAGGAGACAACGCGCCCGGTGAAATTTGCTTAGGAGCATTGAAAGCCTGTGAGGAATTTGACGACATCGAGATTATTCTTACTGGCGACACCGAGAAAATCAAAGCGTGCGGAATTTCTCATCCGAGAATACACATTGAACATGCCGACGAGATAATTGACCCTGACGAACATCCGGCCAATGCGATTAGGAAAAAGAAGAACTCAAGCATGCGTGTAGCTATGGAAATGGTCAGACGAGGCGACGCTCAAGGTTTCGTAAGCGCAGGAAGCACAGGAGCAATCGTTGCTGGAGGAGTTCTCGTTGTCGGACGTGTTGAAGGAATTGACAGGCCGGCTCTCGGTGTTCCGTTGCCTTCGATTGAGAAAATTTCGTTCATGCTTGATGTCGGTGCGACGGTCCGATGCAAGCCAGAAAATTTGTTGCAGTTCGCTACGATGGGAAACGTTTATTCCCGAAAAATTCTCAAGGTTGCTAATCCCGAAGTAAAATTGCTGTCAAATGGAACTGAAGAGATTAAAGGCGATGACAACGTTTTAGCGGCACGCGAGCTTCTCGAGAAAAAAGAGAATATCAACTTTTGCGGCTATATCGAGGGAAATGAAGTAGTCTTCGGAATGTCTGACGTAATAGTTTGCGACGGCTTCAACGGAAATATTGCGCTGAAATTGGCCGAAGGGATTATGCAAGGCCTGAAATCTTTACTCTTCGATGAGGTCAGCAAGTCATTAATGGCTAAAACCGGAATGCTCTTAATGTCCCCAGTCGTCAAAAGATTATGGAAACGTTTTAACTATGAACAATACGGCGGAACTCCATTACTCGGCGTTAAAGGAGCTGTGTTGAAGGCTCACGGACGCTCAAAATCTCCGGCGATATTAAGTGCGTTATCGGTCGCGAGAAAGTTTATAGAGGAAGACGGAGTTGAACAAATCAGCCGCGAAATATGAGGTGAATAATGTATGTTATTAAGAGAAGATAATAGACTTTGCAAATTATTGGGAACAAAATATCCGTTAATTCAGGGCGGAATGGCTTGGGTTGCGAACGCGGAATTAGCTTCAGCCGTCAGTAATGCCGGAGGACTGGGAATTATCGCCGCAGCAGCTACACCCCCTGACATTCTCGAACAGGAGATAATCAAGGCAAAAAAGTTAATTGAGCCTGGCCGTCCTTTCGGGTTAAATATTATGCTGATGTCCCCGACCGCGAATGATGCCCTCGAAGTTGCTTTGAGGCAGAAAGTTCCAGTTGTAACGACAGGAGCAGGAAGTCCCGGAAAATTCTTAGAGCGTCTCAAGCCCGCCGGAACAATCGTAATTCCCGTTGTAGCTTCCGTAACTCAGGCCCGACGTGTCGAGAAACAAGGAGCTGACGCCGTAATCGCCGAAGGAATGGAAGCAGGAGGCCACATCGGAGAACTTACGACAATGGTATTAACTCCTCAGATTTCGCAGGCCGTGAAAATTCCTGTTGTCTGTGCTGGCGGAGTTGCTGACGGTCGCGGAGTTGTTGCGGCATTCGCGCTCGGTGCTGAAGGTGTACAGGTCGGGACAAGATTTATTTGCTGTGAAGAGTGTACGGTTCATATGAACTATAAGCAAGCTGTTCTTGACGCTCGCGACAGAAGCACAGCGATTACAGGCCAATCATTAGGTCATCCCGTGAGATGTTTACGCAATAAATTAACGGCAGAGTTCGAGAAATTAGAGAGTGAGAATGCTCCAGCAAGCGAAATCGAAGCGTTAGGAACAGGAAAACTCCGTGCGGCTGTCGTCAATGGCGATGTTGAGTGGGGCTCATTAATGGCTGGTCAGAGTGCCGCGATGGTCAATGAAATTTTGCCGGCTAAGAAGATTATTGCTGATATGTTCGCTCAAGCTGAGAAAATTTTAGCTCATGTCGGTGAGGTGAAGAAATAATTTTATACGAGGTGAAAAAAATAATGTATTCTTTAGTTTTTCCCGGTCAGGGTTCGCAAAAAATTGGAATGGGCCGTGAATTATTTGAAGCGTTTCCGTGTGCTAAAGCCGTCTTTGAAGAAGCCGATGATGCCCTTTCGTTTAATCTCACGCGCTTAATGTTTGAAGGCCCTGACGAAGAATTAACGCTCACGAAAAATTCACAGCCCGCAATAATGACTGTAAGCATTGCCGCGTTGCGAGTTCTTACTGATGAGATGGGCGCGGATTTAAAGCCCGTTTGTGCTGCTGGTCATAGTCTCGGTGAATATTCGGCATTGGCCGCGTCTGGAGTAATTTCTTTCTGGGACGCTGTAAGACTTGTGCGTAATCGCGGAATTTTCATGCAGGAGGCTGTTCCCGAAGGCAAGGGAGCTATGGCGGCTTTAATCGGTGCTAAACCTGACGACGTGAAAAAAATGTGTGAAACTCTCGCCCCCAATGGTGAAGTCAGTCCGGCAAATTTCAATTGTCCCGGCCAAGTCGTAATTTCAGGCTTGACAGAATTTATTGATAACGCAATCGCTCAAGCTAAAACTTTTGGGATTAAACGAGCCGTAAAACTCAACGTCAGCGCACCATTTCACAGCCAGTTCATGAAACCTGCCGCCGATAAACTCAATGAGGAATTCGCAAAAATTTCATGGAACGAAGCAAAGTATGATATTATCGCTAACGTCAGCGCAAAACCCGTGAGAAATCCTGAAGAAATTCGCGAGAGTTTATATGCTCAGACTTTCAGCCCCGTTCGTTGGGAAGAAAGCGTTGCATTCATGACTGAAAATTTAGGCGTTGACACGTTTTATGAGCTTGGAGCCGGTGAAGTCCTTGCTGGCTTGATAAAGAAATGCAAAAAGGGAATTAATATCATGAGCGCTGGAAGTCCTAAAAGTCTTGAGGAAGTGAGAGAAAAATTATGTTAGCACTCGTAACAGGAGCCGCAAAAGGAATTGGCCGGGCAATCGCGCTTGAGCTTGGGAAGAATAAATTTGACGTTGCCATTAACTTTAATCACAGTGAGGAAGCAGCTCAAAAACTCTGTGATGAGATAAAAACTTTCGGCGTTAAGTCAGCAATTTTTCAAGCCGACGTTAGCGACAAGGATCAAGCCGCAAAATTATTCGCCGACGTTAAGAGCGTAATGGGTGAAAGTGTAAGTGTCCTCGTCAACAATGCAGGAATTACCCGCGACACTCTCTTAATGCGAATGAAACCCGAAGACTGGCTCGCAGTGATTAACACGAACTTGAACGCGACGTTTTTCTGCACAAGAGAAGCAATTCGTGACATGGCAAAAGCCCGTTACGGAAGAATTATCAACATCGCTTCAATCGTCGGATTAATCGGAAATACGGGACAAGCTAATTATTCTGCGTCAAAAGCTGGTATAATCGGCTTCACAAAGTCAGTAGCTCGCGAATATGCAGAACGAGGAATTACGGCCAATGCTATAGCTCCGGGATTTATTGATACGGATATGACTGAAAAGTTAAAGCCTGACATTAAAGAAAGTATCATCAAGACAATTCCGGCAGGAAAAATCGGAAATCCTGAAGATGTCGCAAAAGCTGTGTTATTTTTCGCGTCTGAAACAAGTTCATACATTACCGGCCAGACACTTGCAGTTGACGGCGGCATGACAATGGTTTAATGTAAAAATAAATCGACGCTTGCTGTTGACGTAAGAATAACTATGATTTAATGTATTGATTTAGCAATTTATTTCTTTAAGGAGGTGAAACAGAACATGACGAAAGATGAAGTTGTAGCGAAACTGAAGAAAATAGTATCAGACCGCCTTGACGTTGAAGAAGATCAGGTTAGTCCTGAAAAAACTTTTGTAGAGGATCTTGGAGCTGACTCGCTGGATCTCGTTGAGCTTATTATGGGCATTGAAGAGGAATTTGACATCGAGATACCTGACGAAGATGCCGAAAAGCTCACATCAGTAGGCGAGGCAATGAACTACACGCTTGAGAAAATCGGCGTGGAAGACTAATCAGGCTTTTATTCACAAGGCCTTTATTTTGGGGGAAGAGCTGTATTAGTTCTGTCCCCCTGTTTATATAGAGGAGCTGACGATAATTTGACAGAAAAAAAACGCAGAGTTGTAGTTACAGGATTAGGGCCGATAAGTCCGATTGCTTTCGGGAAAAAAGATTACTGGCAAGCATTACGAGACGGCAAAAACGGAATTTCTCACATCACAACTTTTGATTTAGGCGATTGTCCAGTTACATTTGGAGCCGAGATTAAAAATTTTGACCCGACAATTTACATGCCTGGAAAAGAGGCTAAGCGTTCAGACCGAGCTATTCAGTTTGCAGTTGCCGCCGCGAAATTGGCCGTTGAGGATTCCGGGCTTGACGTTAAGAGCGTTGACCCGTATAGATTAGGTGTTTATATTGGCACTGGTCAGGGAGGAATTGAGACATCATTCAACAATTTCAAGACTATGCTAGAGAAAGGCTCACGCCGTGTAAGTCCGTATTTTATCCCGATGATGATTAGCAACATGTCAACAGCTTACGTCGCTATCGTGTTCGGAGCTAAGGGGCCGAATTTATGTGTCGTTACAGCTTGCGCGACCTCGTTACACTCAATGGGTGAAGCCTATCATGCAATCGTTCGTGATGATGCCGACGTGATTATTTCAGGAGGAACTGAAGCGGCATTACGAGCAATAAGCATTGCGGGTTTTGCGTCGATGAAAGCACTTTCAACCAGGAATGATGACCCTGAACATGCCTCAAGACCTTTTGACTTGAACCGCGACGGTTTCGTAATGGGCGAGGGCGCGGGAGTTGTCGTGCTTGAGGAGCTTGAACACGCTTTAGCTCGAAACGCTCATATTTACGCGGAATTTACCGGCTACGGAACTTCATGCGACGCTGGACATATTACCGCACCAGACCCGGAAGCAAAAGGAGCTGCCTTCGCAACGGAAAAAGCTATGAAAATGTCGGGCTGGGACAAATCTCAAGTTGACTACATAAACGCTCACGGAACTTCAACAGGACTTAACGACAAAATGGAAGCCGGAATGATTAATCACGTTTTCGGTGAGAACGCAAAAAATATCACGGTTACTTCGACAAAGTCAATGATTGGTCATTGTCTCGGAGCTGCCGGAGGACTTGAAGTCATCGCGTCAATTCAGGCAATCGAAGAGAATTATATTCATCCAACATTGAATTACGAGACTCCGGATCCAGAATGCGATATTAATATCTCGACCGGTGAAGGCGTCACACGAAAAGTTGATAGATTGCTCGTAAATAGTTTTGGCTTCGGCGGACATAACGGCGTTTTAGCGTTTCAGAGATATGGCATTTGACGAAGAACACGGCCCGTTACGCAAGAAAGCCCGAATTGATGAGCGTGATATGGATGCTCTTGAAGACGATTTAGGCTATTATTTCGACGATAGATTATTGCTTGAAGAGGCACTTTGTCATTCATCATTTGCTAACGAACACGGCCTTTATTATTCCAATGAGAGGCTTGAATTTCTCGGCGACTCAATCTTGAGCTTCGTAACAGCGCGTTCACTCTATCGAATGTACCCTGACGCTAACGAGGGGGAATTGACACGAATGCGCGCGGAACTCGTCAAGGAAGATTCGCTTTATCGTAAGGCCGAAGCGTTGAGAATACCTTATTTGCTTTTGCATGGACACGGGATTAAATCAGGAGCTTTACCGAAGTCAATTTGTGCGGACGCCGTCGAAGCTGTGTTAGGCGCAATCTGCATTGACGGTGGAGTTGCTCCGGTTGAGAGAGTTATTCGCAAGTTATTTCTCAATGACGCTGAAGAACAAGAAGCTAAGCCGGATCCAAAATCTGAATTGCAAATGTGGCTTCAAGCTCGCGGAATGCCTCTTCCAAATTATGAATTGCTTAATGTAACAGGGCCTTCACACGCTCCATTATTCGAAGTGAGGTTGTACATGAACGGCTTCGAGCATATTACGACGGGAAAAACCCGAAAAGGTGCTGAAGCTGAAGCGGCGAGATTAATTCTTCATGATTTACGTGAAAAATTCGGCGATTAAGATTTTAACGCTGTTAATTCTGGCCATAACATTAATTTTCTGCAGAGCGGGTTATTGTGATGACAAGCTGAACATTGCTGTAACTCATCCGTGGCTTGCTCTGCTTGCTCAATTCATCGGAGGCCCGGAAGTCAATGTTATTCCCATTAAGACTTGGAACTCGAACGGGGCTTTAGTCAATGGCAGTTCCTTGCGTGAACTCGACAAAGACGCAAAAGTTATTGCCCTTGATGATAATGATGCGGCTTCAGCAGGGATTAACGCGAAAAGTGATTTCACTGTCAAATACTTATATTCTCCGTTTCCTGTCGACGTAAACGCGCTCTATGACCCTTCCGTAATTCCGTTCGTTGCTCAAAGAGTTTTGACGGTTTTATCGGAATGGGACACCCAGAATTACTTGCATTATCAAAGAAGGCTTGCTGAGTTTCAGGCGAGAATGTCAAGCTCAATTCTTGTCGGTCAAGTCTTGAAGGATATGAAAATCTGCGATATGGGCGGATATTGCGGAGTGTTATTGCGTGCGGCAGGAGCGAAAGTTGACAGGTCTGACAAGTTTGAACAATGGCAGAAGGGGAATTTTGCCGGACTTCGTGAGTATCTTGACGCTAAACGTTCAGAAGGAGCAGCAATCGTGATTGATGATGATACTCCCTCGTCGCTGAGAAAATATTTAGCCGGACGCTCTGACGTGTATAAATGGGAACGTCCGACGCTTGATAAGGATTATCCGACGTTTTTGCATGAGCAATACATTTCACTCTGGCAAAAAATTACGTCAAAGCCGTTGCCTGGAAAACGTGGTAAAAAGTGAAATTTACTCATCAAATTTTATCGCGACAGTCTCAACCGGCCTTCTCTGAGCACATGCACATAAAACTTCGTCTTCGAGTTCACCAATTCCGACGAAACAAAGAATTATTTCGCTGGCCTTAATCCCAAATTCACGCTTGAGTTTGTATTGCTTTGAGTTGACCTGCAAATATTGACATAAGCACGAGCCTAAACCATGAGCATGAATTGACATTACGAGATAACCTAAGAAAATTCCGGCATTAAGATATTCCTGGTCGTTAAGTTCAGCCGGAGACAATAAGGCTCTGTCGCAAGTTACGATAAGCGCGTCATGAATTCTTCCTTTTGCTATGAACTGGTCGGGAATAGTTGCAGCTAATTTTGCCGCGCCGGTTTCACTGTCTGAGAAATATACTTTGCAGGGCTGACGATTGCAGATTGACGGGTAAAATTGAGCGTCTCTGACAATGTCGTAAATTATCTCTCTTGGAATAATTTTGTCCGTGAATTTCCTGATTGAATGCCTTGATGAGACGAAGCCGTGAAAGTCAAAGTTGTTATGAGCAAAAATCTCTGAACGTGATAATCTCTCAATGCCTCCCCTGTAATTTTGCGGGATATTATATTTCGTGATTAACGCTTCGAGCTGGGCTTTATCGTCGTCATGGCCTGTGAGTGAGTTTAATGCTGACTTGATTACTGCTGCGCTCTCACACACGCTGAAATCTTCGGGGGAAATTCCGGCTTGAATTATTCGTGAAGTGTTCTCAATGAGAGTGTTAAAATTGTATTTGTCAGGGGCTTTGCCGTTGTTGACGACCATATTTTTTTCGAGACTGTGAACAGCCATAAGATTGGTGAAAATTAATCTGTCAATTTCGTTATGAGTGTTTCCTGCGGAAATATCCCAAGAGTTTCTTGCGGCTCTGAATGCCTGTTGAACTCGTCTGAGCCTCTGAGCGTTCTTATCACCGATTACGGACTTAATAAATTTCTTTATCATCGTCCGGCCTCCGTGAAAATAATTTTTACTGGAAAAACGGCAAGACTACTGAATGCGTAATGCGTAATGCGTAATGCGTAATTATACAAATTTTGCATCTTCGTGTCAATCTCCTTTCACAAAAAATTCAGCAGTGCCATAATATTACAACACTGCCGATAAAATTTACAACGTTTGTTCAAGAATTTCTACAGCATTTCTCACGCAGTCATCGCACGAGCAAAGCATTTTCCCAGTTCCGACACCTTTAATCTCCTTGCAGATTGTCGCGCCGCATTTTTCCTCGAATTTCTTGTAGAGTTCCTTAGCGTCATTACGAATTGGCTTACCGTTATATTTCATCAGGCCGAGTATCATCTCAGCTCCGCATAATGCCCCACAAGTTGCTTCCATACAGCCCATTCCAAGCCCGAAACCTGCACCGAGCTTCTTTAATGTTAGTTCGTCAATCCCAGTCTCATCGCTGAAAACACAAGCTACAGCCTGAGCACAGTTATAATGAGCGTCGCCCGTCCTGCTCTTGAGTTCAACAGCTCGTGATTGCTTTTCTGACATCGTTATAATTTTTCCCCCGTTCATAAAATATAACATGTTCTATTTTCTCGCTAAATTTTTTTCGAGATTATTAACATGAAGTAAAATTCAGTATTGCGCGTAATTGTATCATGTTCAAGCCCTTATGTTAGAATAGCTTAATTTCTTTTCAGAGGTGATAAATTTCATGGCAAATTATAATTATGAAGACGCTCAAGTTACATTAGATTTCCTGAGAAAATTTTTACACGTTCAGCCGGAAATAGCGATTGTCTCAGGCTCAGGACTTGGCGATATTGAAAATGTTATTGACGGGAAAATTATTATCGACGTTCACGAAATCCCAAATTGGCCGATATCAACTGCTCCAGGACATTCTGGGAAAATCATAACCGGTCAAATCGAAGGCAGAAATATTATCTTGCTTCAAGGACGTGTACATTATTACGAGGGATATTCGCACCAAGCCGTAACTTTCCCGACAAGAATTATGGGAATGCTCGGAGTAAAATTTTTCATCGCTACGAACGCGTCAGGAGCAATCAACACGTCATACTCGCCTGGTGAGATTATCGCCGTCAGAGATCATATTAACTTGATGGGAACGAACCCGTTAATCGGTCCGAACGAAGCACGCTGGAATGAAAGATTTCCCGACATGTCACACGCTTACAATCCCGAAATTCTCGCGACACTCTCAGGTTTCGGCTTACGAACAGGAATTTACGCGGCTTTCATGGGGCCTTCGTTTGAAACTCCAGCTGAGGTCAGAATGGCCGGAATTTTAGGTGCTGACTTGGCCGGAATGTCCACAGTCCCTGAGGTAATCGTCGCTAACTCAATGGGAATGAAAGTTTGCGTGTTATCTTGTGTCGCTAATATGGCCGCTGGAATTGAGCCGGGAAAAACTTTAACCAGTCAGGAAGTCTTAGACACTATGAAAATTTCTTCACATAAATTAGCTGTAATCATCCAGAAATTAATAAAATCTTTATAATTCAGGAGTGAAATAATGCGCACTAAAAAATTCTTATTCACATTATTATTCGTCATAATCACAGCAAGTTTCTCGTCAACAGCTTCATTCGCGGCCTCATGGGTAAATTTTCCTGAGAGCTGGGACATTGGCCAGGCATTTGCAATTTCGATTACGTCAACGGCGGATTACTCAAGCCCGACTGTTACATGGATGAACAGGAGCATAATTCTTGACGTTGAACAGGGAGGAGCCGGCAGGATTTCTTACGGATTTTTAGGTTCAGACGTGAGAAATATTAAACCAGGAAATTACCCGATATTATTTGAGTTCATTCAGGGCGGCAAAAAGTATAAAGCCTCAGGAAATATTATTCTCAAAGCCCGCGAATATCCCAAAGAAAATTTAACAGTAAATCCCAAAATGGTAAATCCTCCGAAGAAAGAATTAAATCGCATTAAGAACGAGCAAAAATTAGTCGGCACAGCTTTACGCACAATGACGCAAAAAAGAATGTGGACAACTCCACCCCAGCCGCCTTTGACATCAATAACTCTCACCAGCAATTACGGAAAACAACGCGTCTATAACGGTCAACCCAGAGCAGGACATAACGGAGCAGATATTCGTGCAGCAACAGGGACGAAAGTTAGAGCGCCATTCGCAGGAACTGTTGTTCTCACGGGATTTCATTATTACGCGGGCGGAAGCGTCTATATTGACTCCGGAAATGGCGTAATCACGGTGTTCTTTCACTTGAGCGAGATTAACGTGAAAAAAGGCGATAAAGTCGTCAAAGGCCAAGTCGTAGCAAAAAGCGGCGCAACTGGACGAGTTACCGGCCCTCACCTTCACTATACTTTAGTTCTCGGCGGCCAATTCGTTGACCCAATCCCTTTACTCTCAACAAGCATTCATAACATGCTGAAACTCGGCAAGCAGCAACAGGTGAATAATTAATGCGAAAAATTTACGGATTAATCTTATCAGGAGGAAGCGGCACGAGATTATGGCCTTTGTCTCGTGAGAATTTTCCCAAGCAATTTTTGACACTTCACGGCGATAAAACTTTGTTGCAGAATACGGCTTTACGAATGCTCAACATGATACCGCTTGAGAATTTACGCGTAATCTCAGGCCTGAAATTTCATGAACTCGTTATTTCCCAAATGCAAAATCTCTTCGGTGCTGACAATTTACCAGAAAACTTTATCATCGAAGAACCTTGTGCACGCGGAACGGCTCCGGCAATTTTGCTCGCTGTCGAAGAATTATGCGCAAGTGATGACGATGTTATTATTGTTGTGCCTAGTGATGCGTTTATCAGGAACACAAAAACTTTCACTGAAGCTCTGAAACTTGGCGTGAAAGCTGCTGACGAAGGATTTATCGCGACGCTGGGAATTTCTCCGACAAGGCCTGAAACTGGATTTGGCTATATCAAACAGGGAAGGGAATTTGACGGCGGATATTATGAGGCTGAAGCGTTTGTTGAGAAGCCGGACTTGCGAACAGCTCAGGAATATTTATCAGAAGGCCTTTATTTATGGAACGGAGGAATATTCATCTTTACGCCGAAAAAGTTATACGCTGAACTTGAACATGCTGACAGTGAATTATTCGCGCTCGCCGAGAAAAGGAATTTGCGGAAAAATTTTGCTGACGTGAAAAATATCTCGTTCGATAATGCCCTCATGGAAAAAGCCGAAAAAGTTGCCGTCGTCCCGTTAATCAATTCCGGATGGTCCGATGTCGGCTCTTGGGACGCGCTTCATGATGACGTTCTTGACTGCGACGAAAATAGAAACGTGATAACCGGAAATGCCGTAACTCTCGAGAGTAAAAATTGCTTCATTCATTCATGCGAAAAATTGACGGTGCTAAATGGTGTTAATGACTTGATAATTATTGACACTCCCGATGCATTATTCGTAACAAGACGCGGAGCTTCTCAAGATGTCCGTAATGTCGTGAAATTCCTTAAGAGCAACAGTATGCATGATAAAGTTTAAGAAACGTTTGACAAAATTTTAATCACAGTGTATTTTATGCAGTGTTGAAAAATTCCAAAGCCGGAGTGGCGGAATGGTAGACGCAGTGGACTCAAAATCCACCGCAGGCGACTGTGTGGGAGTTCGAATCTCCCCTCCGGCACCATTATAATAAATCATTCAGGAGAGAAAATTTATGCCTAACAAGAAATCCGCTGAAAGACGGGTAAGAATATCTGAACGCAACAGACTTTACAATAAAGCCTGGACATCAAGATGCAAAACAGCTGTAAAAAGTGTATTAGCCGCAGTTGAAGCCGGAAATTCCGACGAAGCCGTAAAAAGTTTCAATATTGCTCAGAGCGTAATTGACAAAGCCGTAGTGAAGGGCGTTATGCACAAGAATACAGCCGCAAGACGAAAAGAATTAATGTCCAGAAGATTAAAAACGTTAAACGCTTAAACGAGATTAACAACCCCCGAAGAATATTCGAGGGTATTTTTTTTATTATAATTAGAGCCTCCCCATTCTTATAAACAGGAAGGCCCTTACGGTAAAATCTCTTACTCGTTAGTCATCGCTAAAGCCTTGTCAAATAACTCTTCAACTTCCTTACTCGGCTTCGGCGTAATCAACGAAACAACATACGCTACAACTAAACCCGCGAAAAATCCCGGTATTATCTCGTATACTCCAGTATCAGCCATGTTCATTAGCCACCATATATCGACAACTGCACCCGTGAAAATTCCACATGAAGCTCCCGCAAATGTCGCACGTTTCCAGAATAAGCTAAGCAATATCGCAGGACCGAAAGCAGCTCCAAAAACTCCCCAAGCATTCGAGACAAGGGACATTATCGAGCCAGCGTCAGGACGTGAAGCAATGTACAGAGCTATTAACGCGATAACGAGAACTACAATTCTTCCGGCCCAGAGCATTTCTTTATTGCTCGCTTTATCTCCACGAATTACAGGTCTGTATACGTCCGAAGCAAAAGCCGAAGCCGCCGCGAGTAATTGACTATCAGCCGTACTCATTGCCGCCGCTAAAATCGCTGATAACAATACACCCGAAATTATCGCAGAGAAAATTCGGCGCGTCATCACGACAAACACGAGGGAATTATTATTAACACTCTCGTCAAAACCTATGAACATTCGGCCAATTACACCGACAAGAACTGCAAAGGATAAAATTATCAATGTCCAGGAAATTCCGATTTTAGCTGATTTTCGTAATTCTTTCTGTGAGTTAATCGACATGAAACGAATAATAATATGCGGCATTCCGAAATATCCAAGTCCCCAGCCAAGTCCGGAAATTATATCCTGCCATGATGAAAATACATTCCAGTAATTTGGCGTGTCAATATTGGCCGAAGCTCCAGGCTCAAGCATTGTCCAGGCCGCTATCGGAACGATTAACATTGCCGCAAGAACAAGAAGCCCCTGAAAGAAGTCCGTCCATGATACAGCAGAAAATCCGCCTAAGAATGTATAGCCGATTACGATTATTGCCGCTAAATACATTGCTGTCGTCGTGTCAAGCCCCGTTACAGTGTTGAATAATGTTCCGCAAGCCTTAATGCTCGATGCCGCGTATATCGTGTAAGCTACAAGAAATACTGCCGCCGAGATCATCTGCAAAATTCTTGAGCTCGACATAAAACGGTTCGTCAAATATTGAGGGACTGTGATTGAATCGTTCGCAGCAATTGAGAATGAACGTAAACGCGGAGCCTCGTAAATCCAGCTCAGAGAATATCCAAGCGCTAAACCTACTGCTATCCAAACTTGCCCTAATCCAAGAGCATAAATTGACGTCGGCAAGCCCATTAATACCCACGCGCTCATGTCCGAAGCTCCGGCTGATAACGCTGCTACCCATGGGCCCATTTTCCTGTCGCCTAAGAAATAGCCCTTCTCAGTCTGGTTCTTATCTCGGAAGAAAAAATATACCCCGATTGAGAGCATAAATAAAAGATAAATTATGAATACGCTTACTTCCTGATAATTCATTTAAAAACTCCTATCCGTCAAAAAATTCCTTGCAGTCTATCACATTGAGGCAAAAATTAATACCACTCAACCTGAAGAGATAATATCGCCCATGTGTCTTTTTTGTTCCATTTGTAAGGTTTAGCCTGTGCTACGAACGTTCCGGGTCTGTCAGATTTATCCTTAATGTTATAGAGTTCTCCGGACATCGTGATTACTTTTTTCCCGCGCTTGACATCTTGAACTTCCGCGTAATATATCGGGTCATTCCTGTAATTGGCCGCGTTAAAGTGATAATTTTTCCCGTCATAATGAACCTCCGGAGCATCCCCCTCAATGCTGAAGTGTTCGATTTCCAGGTCAAAATATTTCTTCACGCTTGCCGCGACGTTCTTAGCTGAGATTAAAGACGGGCCGTATTCACAGTTCTTTTTTGTGCATTTCGTGATTAATTTTTTATTGTTGATTACGTTGTGCCCAATCCCAAAATGAATTAGCTCACTCATAGTGTCAGGGTCGCCTAAATGCAGAATTTCATCATCGCCGTCATCTTCGAGGTCAAATTGATACATCCCAAGCTCCGTGAAGTTGCTGATGAATATTCCCATTCGCTTGACTTCTTCAGTTTGTTTCACAGCCCCCATTGAGGGAATTGCTAACGACAAAATCATAATGACGATAAAAAGTTTTCGCTTCATGATAAATCTTCCTTTCGTGAAAAATTTTGCCTGTTATATTAGCACATTCACTGTTGAGTATTATTTTTTAGCTTACGTGCTGTTTGAATGTTTATGCATTCTTCAATCTGGATGATTATGCTTACGGGGATTTTCTTGACTTTGAAGCGTTCTGTATCGTTTTTCTCAATCCGTAATTTCGCCGAAATCGCTTTCATTTTCCTCACCTGAATTATTATTATCAACTGCAAAATTTTCTTGGGAATTAAATAATATGGGAAGTTTCATCACGAAATATTTTGCCGTCTCAGGTTCACTCTTCAGCCAGTCAAGAATTATAAACGCGTTCAGAGGCTTACAGTTAAGATTATTGATGAGATATTCCGCAGAAATTCCCTCGACTTGATTATCCGGAAGCTCACCAGTGAAAAACCATTTGACAAAACTTTTTCGGCTCTCATTATCCATAGACTTTAAGGCCTTGAACAAGTGTACAAGCTCCGAATAAGTGTAATCCTCGTTGTCGAAAGCTGAGCGAAATTTTTCAAACGTTATTTTCATAATCTCAGCATACCCCTTTCATTATCATGCTTGAGAAAGTAAAAGCGTCTTTCTCAATTGGCTGTTCAGAATAAGCCCTGATATCAACTTCAGGACGTATATAATTCCCTGGCATCATGTTGTCAGCCCATAATTTTCTCGTCTCATCGTCGACGTTCCAGAAGCCTGGATTATTTACAGCTTTATCCTGGACGGCATGCCTCAATTCGTGAATAATCGTGTCAATCGTCTCACGCACACAGTAATCAAAATTTGCATTATCCGCTTCGACCGTGAGAAGAATAATGTTGAACTTGAGCTTTTTGTTGTTCCAGTCATATACGCCGAATTTTTGAACCTCATCAACGACAATATCAATATCAACGTCCAAATCATAAAGTTTTGCGAGACGACGGGCAAATTCTTCTGTCATTGTGATACGCTGAAAGTTATTAGCACTCCTGAAATATTCGATGACGTTATCGCCGAAGCATTCTTGAATTACACTTTTTGAGGCCGAAATTTTTTCCTGATCCGTATCGCTGAGTTTCACGTTATATTCTTCTGGAAGTTCAACTTGTCCCCATAAGTCAATCAATCCGCCGATAATCTTAATCACGGACATAACAACTAAAAACGTAATGGCTGCAGCTAAAATTTCCATGAAACTAACTCACCTTCTTATCATCATTTCCCGTTCGTGTTTCTCAAGCAATAACGCAGCTTTATTAATTCGCTCTCTCAAGCATGAGTAAAGGGCATAATCATATTTATTCTCAGAGTGTGAAAAATTCCCCTGTAAAATCTCAGCTTGTGCTAATTTCTTCTCGTGTTCGGCCAATTCTTCAGGCTTCATTCTCTCCGTGTCAATATTCTTGAGTTTCGCATATCTCTCGGCATTCTCAATGTGATAATCTTTACTCATGAACAAAATATCGTCCGAAGCCGGAATAAATCCCTTGCGCAACATTCTGCAATAACTTACGGCTATACTGTCAATATTCTCTTCACCGTCACCGTAAACACAAAATGTCGGGTCAATAATTACACTCTTCAATGCTTCCTGCCAAATTTCGCCGGTAATAATTCTCTGGTCAGTTAATTTTCTCAACGCAAGATTTACAGCCTTCTGAATATCTGAGCCGATAATTATTCTTGGCTTGCCGTCTGAACGTACAAAATTTTCATTTATGATATTCCTGAATAATAAATCCGAGTAACAGGACTTATCGAATAAAATTACGTCCTCAATCGGAATTCTTGAAGCTCGCGAAATATTTCGTCTTGCCCGTTCCATACAAGCCTGGAAAATTCCCGAACATTCTCCGGCCGTCGGAAGATAAACAGCATAAAGTGCGTCAAATCTCCCGCTCCTGAAAAATTCCTTTGGAAGTCCGCCTATATCGTTAGCAGTCGCAAAAATAAAACAAGGCTTAGTGTTGTCCTGCATCCAACCGAGCATATATCCGAACATTCTCTTGAAAGAAGCTGAACCGCCCTCATCAGATGAAGACGCTCCACTGAAACCCTTTTCAAGCTCATCAATCCATAAGACACACGGGGACATTGCTTCGGCCAATTTCAGGGCATCACGCATTTTCTGTTCTGAGACACCTTGATATTTATCCATGAGGCTGCCAATATCCATTTTCAACAATGGCAAGTCCAAAACTTGAGCTGTGAACTTCGCGGCTTCAGATTTTCCACAACCGGGAATTCCGCACAACAAAACTCCTTTGGGTGGAGGCGTTCCGGTTTTCCTCATGTAAGCTCCGGAATTCTTTAACGGGTTTACTTGGGAATTAAGCCATGTCCTAAAATTTTTCATGCCGCCGATATTTCCGTCAGACGCGCATTGTTCAAGAAGTCCTCCTTGCATTTTTTGACGTTTATGTTCGCTGATTATCGCTTCAACTTCATCAGAGTTCTCAAGATTTGACGTTGAGACTATACGCCGCATTGTTAAGCTGATTTCTTCAGACGTGAAACCCAGAAAATCCGTACTCAATGCTGATAAATAATTCTCGTTCTCACTGAGACTTTCGGCTTCGGTCGTGATGATTTTGCGAATTTCTTCGTCATCCGGATAATCTACATCAATAAATTCTGTGTAAGTGCTGAGCATTTCGGGCAAAATTGCTCGTGATGAATATAGAATTACCGCGCTGTTCTGCAAAATTTTATACTGAGGATGATTAACATTTTCGTGATTGAGTACATATTTTTCCAGGTCAGAATAATATTTTTCAGCATCAGCCGGGAGCTTGAATGTCCATAAAAACGGGCCTTTCATTTTCCCAGCGACTAAATCATTTTTGCTCGCGTATAACTCGTTATAAATTTCTCCGTTTGAAACTGGAACCCCAAATTTATAATTCAGACAAAACGTCAATTGCTTATCCTGAGGTTCCGTGAGTTCGTAAATTGGCCTGCCATGCTTAAGCCTGCGTTCACGTTCATTGCCCTGTCGTCCTCCGTTGCTTAAGAGAACGATTAAAGGGTTTTCCTCACAAGTTATCAATCTATGAATAAAAACGTCCGAATCCGTCCGAATGTAAATAATCGGAACTCCGCCGAGTAAAGCCCTTCTACACTTCATCAAAACTTTGTTTAATACCGTATCTGCCATTGAGTTCACCTTT
Source organism: uncultured Fretibacterium sp. (assembly GCA_937915835.1). GTDB lineage: Bacteria > Synergistota > Synergistia > Synergistales > Aminobacteriaceae > JAFUXM01. Next base: position 25,022 of record CALGHA010000117.1, read on the forward strand.
ACAAGTCAAATTTATTCAGCGTGATAACCTCGAATGCCGAACGTATAATTTCCTGGCGTTCAGCGTCAAAATTTTGTGTCTGAGCGTCAAATTTCGCGTCAAAACCCTTCATGAACTCGTCTTGATTTTCCTTCAGCTTAGAGACGATTGATGAAGCAACCCTCTCACGAACATTTTTACTGCGAGGCTCATTCAAATTGTCATCGGTCAATAAGACTTCTGCCAGAGCATGAAGAAACAGTCCGACTACTAGAGACAATCCAAAAGTTGCCAAAGCTAACCAGCCCGCAGCTCCCCAAATTACTAAAGCTATAATATATCGTATAACTTGATTAAGAAGTCCTCCGAGATCTAAATTAGTGAAAATTTGCGAAAAATCAGCGTTCCATGACGAGAATATATCAGGCTGTAATTGTTTCCAGAGGTCTTGAGGCATCATTAAACCGCGCGCGACTTCATCACTGAAAATTTTTTGGGCTTGTAAATTTACGGCTTGGCAGACTGTATCAGCGAGTTCATTTTTCCATTTGTCAATTTCGTCCTTGCAAACTTGTGAAAATTTCCTCTGAGTTGCCGGATCATTCATACAGAGTTCAATATCATGTTTCAGGTCATTAGCGCTTGCATCGTGTAATTTGTCGGCCCATTCCTGAGTTTTTACCCTCACAATGTCGCAAATCGCCGAGAACATAGCACTAGAAACTTTTCTCCGTAGAGTGAAAATTTCACATTTGTAATTATCCTTAACTTTATTTTCTGCGGCTTCAATGCACTCATTAAGGCTAATATCCGAAATTGCTACCCAGCTTAAACCCGTTGCAACTGTATATGACGGGTTATCCTCACGAATAATCTCGATGCCGGGAAAAATTTTCTTGCAATCCTCGTACAGAAAATCCATTCGGCTGGCTCCTCCAGTTAAAATTATCGTCGAAATCGGGCAGGCTTTCTGTTTTCTGTTTCCTTGCGCGTCAATTTCATAATATCTTGTGCCGTCAATTCTATTCTTGGCTTCCTGGAAAAATTCACGAGCTAAACTCCTCCATGAGCCTTTTTTCAGTCCCTTGCTGTCAGGACGTATTGATATCTCGACTTCTTCAGTTACATGTCTCATAAAATCCCCGTCAATCGTGATTAAAGCCTTGAAACTTTTCGAGAACTTGCAAATTATATCTTCGCCGTCCTCTTCAACTTGATGAGAATAAAATTTTTCCTTCATGTTGCGCATAATATTTTCATTCTTGACAAAGGAATTTGCCGAAATCTCTAAATCTTTATGTTCCCCCTGACTTCCTGACTGAATAGCCGATAAAATCATGTTGCGTTCAATCTCCGAAGCTCCGAGCGTGTAACTGAACTCAATTCGTTTACGTCCAAGAAGCATATACGTACAATCCGCCGTTGATGAGCCAAAATCAAACACTAATGCTCCGTTGACGGCCGAAATCGTGTAATTCTTGCTGGCTATACTGCTGAACATCGCCGCTCTCGACTCGGGAATTATATACACGTCATGAACGCTTAATGCTCGTTTCACTAAATTTTTGTACTCACTGATTGCGTCAGGTTTTATCCAGTCAGAAGTTGAGGGACAGCCTATCCATAAATCAATATTCCTTCGGCCGTTCTCTGAAAAAATTGTGTCGTTATGCTTGATAATGCTGTTCACTAGCGCGAAAACAAAACAGGCCATGACTTGACCGTGAGTTATTCTGCAGGATTTTGCTGTCTCTGAATTTCCACACTGAGTATCAAATCCAACCGGAGGAACTTTGAAGTAGCAGAACCATTCACCATCAGGAGGATCAACAGGAATTTTATTGCCAAAACTGATTTCGCCTAAGTCCTTAAGCTCAGAAAAAGTCGGCCGGATTTTCCCTGAGAGTTTATGCATTTGCTCATTCGTCAGGAAAATTTGAGACAGAATTATTTGATCCTTATCCTGAATTTTCAGCATGTCAACTTTGAAGCTCTTACGTTTTCCGTCAGAAAAAGTAATCTCGCTTATCGTAGTCCCGGCATCCTCGCAATGTCCGAAGTCAATCGCTATAATATTCATGATTTAATCCTCCTTCAAAGTGTCAAGAATAAGATTTAGACGTTCAAGATAAAACTTTTTCAGGTCATCGATTGAGGCAAATTTTGAGAGTTTTGACGGGGAAAATTCATCGAACCATTCAGTGCTCATCTGGGAATTTACGAGTTCATAAAGCTCTTCACCTTTAGCAATATTCGCCATCATTCGAGAAAGTTTTTCCTCAAGCTCACGTCTTATATTCTGGATTTCAGGTATATCATTATCAAAATTTTGCAGGAACTCAACGCACGACGATACTTTGCTTATGTCAGATTTCTGCTGTGAAGTTCTCGATTTTTCCGACAATTTCCCCCTCAATCTCTCGACTGCTTCATAAGCTGAGGGCAAATCCTTAATCGACGGGACAGAAATACATTCTTCACGGATAAAACGTAATTTATTCCACACACTCGCGCGGTCTAAAGCCTCAGAACTTTTTACGGCTGAATATTTCTCGTTCATATCGTCGACATTTTTACGGATGAAATATACGCATTGATTTACGAAAATCTCAGGGATTGTGTGAACGTCGTCATTCTCATCAAGATTTTCTGCAAATGATACGGCTGCTCTCAATGTGTCTAGAATTTTTCTCTGCTGAAATATCGACGACATGACAACTTCAGCCCTATCGTTCTTCCAACGTTCATCCTGATATTTACACCAGACATCAAATGTTCCGGCCAATTCCTGAAAAGCTCGTGAGCCTTGAAATTCCAGAAAAATTTTTATCTTCTCGTCGTTATTCTCAAACGTTGAAACCTCACGGATATTATTTTCACGTTCCTGTTCAGCTTCAAGCTCCCTTTTTACCTTTTCCTTCTGGGAATTGAACAACTTTATCACTGCTTGAATTGCGTTCATGATATCCTTCCCCCTTAATTAATATCTTCCTTCAGAACTCAGCGAAATTACATTTTTGGCTTCAGCGTCAGATTGTCTTGATATTACTGTTCCGTTCGAGAGCAAAATTCTATAGCCGTCGGGATTTATCATTGCTTCGACAACAGGCAGTGAGATCATATCCAGCTTTAAGCGAATGAAGTAATCTTTAGCAGGCTCGTAAAAACTGTGATTAATTCGGCCGTCTTGAACGAGAATAAATCCGTCCCGCTTCGTTCCAGCCGCAAAAGAACTCACATTATCGGTGTTGAACTTCCAGCTTTCAGAGCCTTCGGGATAAACTGTAATTTCGGACTTGGAATAATCTTCTCGAGCCAGATAAAAATCTTCTGAACGTGAGTAACTCGGCAAAATTTTTATAACTTTGTCGTCGGCAGAATTGCAGTAAATATATTCGCCCTGTTTAAGTGTGAAATTATGCAAGCATTCATGCCTCCTCTCGCTGTAAATCTCAATTTTGACCTCAGCAAATTGGTTCAGGCTCTTCGCGGCTTCGATTTTTACAGTCCTGATAGTTGCTTTCTCTGGTAATTTCTCGCTGTCATGATAAAGAAACCTGTAAACTCTCGCGCCAGGTGTCAAGCTGATTGTAGTTTTCAACGAGATTTTATCGATTATTTCACCTGAATTTTTCTCGTCAGCATTATAATTTTTCCAGGTTGAAGGCTCTATCGTCATCACGTCAACTTCGGCCAATTCACAAATCGCCAGTATCTTGATTACATTCTTGAAGTCAGCACCGAAATTCTCAGCAATGTAATTCAGCTTATTCATAATATTTGCATTGGCAATTTCACGCTCAGAAAATTTATCACCCTCGCCGGTATCGTCATCTTCTTCATCAATATCAAGAATTGAGTAAAAAATTGTCGTGAATAAATCATCGAGACTTTTTGCTTGCGGCCAATCCTCTAATCGTAAGAGCTTCAGCCAGAAATCTTTACTCATAAAGTCAACCGGCTTACCCAGAACATGAGCTTGCAGAGGCTGACAATGTACCTCCGCAAACTCCGTGAACAAATCAATCTGAGCAAATAATTCATACGGCGAAAAATTATTATGCAGGTCATAGAAATTCAGAATTGGCCTGCCGGAAATTTTCAGCTTCTTCATGATTAATTACTCATCACAGGAATTCCTGCTTTAACGTCCGAACTTCGATTTTCGAGCTTGGGCATAAGGCTTGACGAGACGAAATCAGCTATAGCTTTCAACCCAGAAATTACGAACTTCACACCGAATACGATTGCATTAACAATTCTCTTGCTGTCTTGTTTCCAGGCTTCAAAGGACTTGTTGAAGAGTTTCATAGTTCCGGCGATTACCATTAAGACACCAGGAACGGCAAAAAGCAGCGTGAACGTGTTCAAGACCATTAACGAGAAGATTACGGCGATATTCATGAAGAAGTGTATCATCACGACAGTTCCGAGTATGAATAACAACATCGAAGCAATATCAACCGCAAGACTTCCGGATTGTACGGCCTCAGCAATTTTCATCTGCTCAATTTCCCCGCATACAGCCGCCGTAACTTGTGCCGCAGTCATCTCAATAGGAACCCCCTCAACTTCTCCGTTCTTGATTGACGTGTAAACCAGCATTGAGAGAATTGCGCGATATTCTTTCTCGTCCTTGCCAAAATCGATTAATAATCCCGCCGCATTATCCGAACTCTGCAAGTTTTCAAGCTCCTCTGAATGTTTCATGAAAGCTGAGAGCATTATGGGTGAGTTCTTTATCGCTTCGGCCGCTTGTGCCATTAATTCCTGCTCGCGTTCTGGGGTCGCCTCTTCGTCCGAAACTGAAAGGGATTGAATATTCCTCATGATTTCGTCCTTGTCAGAGTTCAGATCAGCCGAAACAGCCGCACTAACTTGAAGCAAGAATGTGCATCTTTGAGCGCAGGTTTTCCCGGAGTTCATGTTCTCAAGAGAATTAGTGATGAAACCTTCCCTGTCATCTTGAGCAAACTTGTAATCCTCGTCGAATTTCCCAATCTCCTTAAGAATTCCTTCCGCCATTATTCGCCCCTGAGCAGGTGTCTTGTCCGGGAGCCTGTCAACGTAAACTTGTGCTAAAATGTCCGTCGTTGATTGGCCTTCGGATTTAGCTTGCAAAATTTTTTCGGCTTGAGCCTGGATTGCTTCTGTTATGAATTGCATTGTTGTAACCTCCTTAAAAATATAACGTGTTATATATTAACAGCGGAAATTAATATTTTCTCCCTGTCGCGCCGGAAGTTTCAGAGTTTCATCTCCCTTGTCTGGTAAATACACTCGAAATACTTTTTATCTTTATACATTTCCTGATATCTGAACAAAATATCTTCAATGTCGTCAACGTCCAAATCATAATTTTCGCGTAAGTCAATCACTGCTTGAATAACTTGATCTTGAATATCTCCGGTCTCGAATGTTTTTCCGAATTGCTTTAACATCTCTTCAGCTTCATCATGATTTAGTCTCAACGCAATAATTAACTTCAACAAAGTTTTCTTGCTTGGGATAACTTTATCATTCTTAATGTCGCTCCAAGTCGCATCGTCAATCCGTGCGTATTCGTAAAATCTTGCGTCGTAAATATTCCCGTTCTTGCGTATAAATCTGGGTTCATTCATTTTCTTTATTCGCAAAATTATCTGGTCATAAAAGCTGATTTGTTCAGGGACTTCAAATTTTATTCGGGGATTGATTAAGTCAAGAACTGCCATATCATATTTATTCAGGAATTTTCGGGAACGTTTATAATTCATGATGTTGATATACTCTTCGACTAACGTAATCATGCTCATTCTTTCAGCCTCACTTTGGGATTTAAGCTAATTATAATGCCCGTTTCTAGTTTTCTTGCTTTTCGTGTAAAATACTCTTCAATATTTCACTCAAACAGGGGATGAGTTTACTTTGGCAGAAGCGGCGAGCGTGGCAGGCAATACTTCCATGCGTAAAAAAGTTCAGAGCTACTCTGATATTGGCGTTGCCCTCTTGATGGTTCTAATTATCATCATGATGGTAATCCCTCTGCCTACTTGGTTAATAGATATGCTCCTGGCTATGAATATCACTCTCGGCGTGGTTACCCTGTTAGTAACGTTTTATGTTAAACGCGCTTTAGACCTCTCAATTTTTCCCACGTTGTTATTGATTTCGACGTTGTTTAGGCTTTCACTCAATGTTTCGACTACGAGATTAATTTTGCTTTACGGGAATGCAGGAGAATTGATAAACGCGTTCGGAAATTTCGTCGTCGGCGGAAATTATGTCGTCGGAATTATCATGTTCCTAATCCTCGTAATAATTCAGATGCTCGTAATCACTAAAGGTGCTGAACGTGTCGCAGAAGTCGCTGCAAGATTTACACTCGACGCTATGCCCGGTAAGCAAATGTCAATTGACGCGGATTTAAACTCAGGATTAATCGACGAACAAGGAGCAAAACAAAGAAGACAGGATATTCAACGAGAGGCAGATTTTTACGGAGCTATGGACGGTGCCAGCAAGTTCGTTAAAGGTGACGCAATCGCTGGTCTCATAATTACGACAATAAATATCATCGGCGGTTTATCAATCGGAATTTTCATGCGCGGAATGGACGCGGCAGGGGCTGCAGCTCATTATAGCTTGCTCACGGTTGGTGACGGCTTAGTCGGACAAATTCCTTCACTCTTAATGTCTACTGCAATGGGCATAATCGTAACTCGTGCGGCAGCTTCCTCTGAACTTGGCCCGGATATGGTCAACTCATTCACTCGTTATCCGAGACCACTTTACATTTCGGCGGCAATGTTATTGTCGATGGGATTAATGCCGGGACTTCCGACTGTTCCGTTCGTGGGATTGGCCTTGCTCACGGGATTTCTGGGTTACACGGTCGGACGTGAAGCCAACATGCAAGCTATTGACGCTGAAGAAAAAGCCGCTTTAGCTCCATCAGGAGGACAAGCTCCAGCAGGACAACCCGGAGCATCTGCACAGGCCGGAGCTCCAGCACAAGAACAACAGAAGGCTGAACCAGTCTCGCCCGAAGACGTAATGAAATTATTGACAGTTGAGCCAATGGAAGCCGAGATAGGTTACGCGATTATTCCGTTGATTGATCCGGCTCAAGGAGGAGACATGCTCGACAGAATTGGCACAATCCGTAAACAAATGGCGTTAGAGATGGGAATTGTCGTTCCTCCGATAAGAATACGCGATAATATACAGATTAAGCCGACCGAATATATTTTGCGCGTAAAAGGTGCTGAAGCTGGACGAGGTGAATTACTGCCAGACCACTATTTAGCCATGAATACCGGAGCAGTTGAAGAGGATTTAATCGGAGTTCCGACAAAAGAGCCTGCGTTTGGTCTTCCTGCATTATGGATCTCTCCGGACTTGAGGGACAAGGCTGAAGCTATGGGATATACGGTTGTTGATGCTCCTTCGGTTCTCGCGACGCATTTATCGGAGGTCATACGGAAGAACGGCGCGGAGTTATTGACACGTCAGGAAGTGCAGAAACTAACGGACATGGTGAAGGAAAATTCCCCGGCTGTCGTGAATGATCTGCTTGCGTCATTATCACTAGGAGAAATCCAGAAAGTATTACAGAACCTTATACGCGAACAGATACCGATTAGAGACCTTGTTACGATATTTGAGGCACTAGCAGATTACGGCAAGATGTCGCGTAGTGTTGACTTCCTGACAGAACGTGCAAGGGAGGCATTATCGCGGCTAATATCACTGAAGATACAAGGGCCTGACGGGATAATTACTGCTGCAACTCTTTCACCTAACTGGGAACAAAAAATTATGTCTGGAGTTGACGGAGATTTGACGAGGGGCTGGCAGCTGAACTTAGACCCCCGCGAAGTACAGAAGATGATTTCATCAATATCTAAAATGATGGAAGAAATGATAGTGAAGAACCTTCCGCCTGTTCTGTTAGTTCACCCTGATGTAAGATTAATCGTTAGACGGTTGATTGAAGGCTCAATATCTAATATATTTGTAGTGTCCTATAACGAAATAGTTCGGGGCGTTCAGGTTAAGACGGTCGGAATGGTGGAGTAAATAAATGCGTGTAACAAATCAAATCACATTTACGGCAAAAGATGATGCGGAGGCTTTGAGGCTTGCATCAGAGAGGCTAGGCAGAGATGCGGTAATACTTTCCTCGCAGATGGTCAAGGAAGGCGGAGTGTTGGGACTGTTTCAGCGTTCCGTCCTGAAGGTTACTGCGGGAATACTTGAGGACGATGACCCCAAACCGCAGGCCAAGCCCAGACAGCAGACAGCAGCCACAACAGCCTCAACAATGGACGAGGATACGCGCCGGGAAAATCTGATAGCGTTCCAGAAGTTGATGGAGTTCAAGGAGCGAGGCAAGATTGCCCCCAATCCTCCGGAGCCGTCAACAGCATTAGGTAGATCGGAAGAGCACACGTCTG
>CALGHA010000118.1 GCA_937915835.1 uncultured Fretibacterium sp.
ACGGCGTTATTTATCCAGAAAATTTTTCCAGATAAGAATAATAATAATAATTGGCGTCGATGCTGGATTGACGGACATGCGTATACTGAGGCAATAGCAGAGGATTATGTATATTTACTCTGGGGAATAATGGAGCTTTACAAGGCTGCGAAACATTTTAATTCAGGCGAGAAGCAATTAGCTGACTGGCTGAAACTTGCGCAAAATCTGGCAGATATCTTGATAGCAAAATTTTATGACGAGAAAGTCGGCGGATTATTCTTAATGAAAGAGAATGAGCCGAATGTAATTTATCGCATGAAATCTCCTGAGGATATTAATTCATTGCCGTCGCCGAATGCGCTTGCAGTGATAGCGTTGAATGAGCTAGCGACTATTCTTGAGGAAAAAAAGTATTCAGATTATGCCAGGAAAATTATACATTGTTTTTCCCGTTACGCTCTTGATAATTCTATGAGCTGTCTGTCAATGATTTGTGCTGATTTAATTTACAAGCCGGTGAAGAATAAGCCAGCTCCTCCACCTGCTCCGGTATTGACGGACGAGGAGTTGAACCAGCCCGAGCCTACAGCGCAAGCCGAAAATCCAGATGCATCAACTGAAAAAGCTCCTGAAACAAGACGTTCATCAAGACGGACATCAAGGACGAGTGAAAGCACATCACGAACAGAGAGACGAAGCGCAGAAACTCGAAGGACACGAAGAACGCGCGCGTAAGAAATTTAATTAGGAGGTTATAAATTTGAGTTATTCACGGAAAATCGCAGGGTTAATAATTTTTCTTGCGGTTATGTCTGGTGTCAGCGCGTATGCTGAGTACCAGTTCGACGATTTATTAGGTCCCAGCGGCGTAAGTTATCAATGGATGATGTTGAACACCGGCGGCGAGACTTTTGGAGCGAAACATGCGGTGCCGATTGACATTTCCGGAGATATATTGACGACTGGAGATGCGATACTTGAAGTTCAGAGCGGCAATTCAAACTCGACGATTACGGACCGGAATTTACACACGTTCTTTTTTGTCTTGACCGAAGGGCACGGGGAATTTGACATGAATTTTCGTTCGCCGACAATGAGCTTTGATGTAGCGACGCCGAACTTAGCCTTGAGCACGATATTGAACGAGAACTCTGTGCCTTACACTGACACGAAGACAGCGAACGGCCAACCCAGCGGGAATTATGATGCGTTATGGCGTAATTACAAGTTTGTACTTGAGCGTAATCGTGAAGGCACGAGGTATGACACGGTTGCGCAATATTTTTATTTCCAGCAGAACCCGAGTGTTGCGCCCTCACAGGGAATACCCAGACCGATGGTAATTGCAAATGTAAGTTCTGGGACAGCGACGGATGAGCCGTTAGAATTACGAATGACATTACGCGACAGTTCAAGCATGAGCGGCAATATTGTAGCTTACACAAGAGATACTTGGAGTGTCGAAGAGGATAAAATCGTTGGTGCTGATGAAAATCCTTGGGTTTTCGTGCCGGTCAAAGACTTGAACGTCGGGAATATGAGAATTAATTATTTCTTGACTACGGAAGTTGTTAATCATACGTCGGTGAGATATGCTGCCGCTCCTTATGACAGCTATGGTTCATGGGAAGACCCTTCGATCTGGAAATTTGATTTGCCGCGTTATCAGGGGACGACTTACATTGAGAGTGAATTTAAGCTAGCGCCGTTGAGCCATATTGCGCCCGGACTTGTTACGGTATATAGCAGGCCTTTCAACGTGAACGAGCAGAACAAGAGGCCGTTGAGATTATTTCCAGTTGATGACACGCGCGGAACTGGAATATATGACTTAATTTTGTCGCATAGGGTAATTTACGGCAAGAGATTAGGCGAGACTTACAAACAGCCTGCTTCAGTTGGGAATTTTAATTTCTTTGAGATTACGGCGTATCAACCCAATCCAGCGGACATAAATTTTTACGACAACGTAGCCCGAGTTACGGGTTCAGACGGCAAAAAGGTAGTAACACCGACGACGTAGATATTCACGGCCAATTCAGTAAATCAAAGCAAGAACCTTTCAAGCCAAGCGATACAATATTTCACGGTCAATCAGAATATTCCCGGTAATTTACGAAGCTCAAGCACTGAAGGGATGCTGCCATTGCATATAACTATAAATATTCCTGTTACGCAAATTGAAGATAGAACTTGGTGGAATAATTTAGTCGACGAGTGGCGTTCAAGCGGGCATATTGAAGATACATTTGCAGATGCTTTTGAGCTGTATTTAATGGCCGGCGATAATAACATCTGGAATTTGT
>CALGHA010000119.1 GCA_937915835.1 uncultured Fretibacterium sp.
AATACGTTACATCAGCATGAAACTTGACGAGCAGGAACGTTCAACTTTGAGCCGATTAATGAAGATTAAAGAGATTGTTTCAGCGTAAGAGTAAAATTAATCCCCTCGTTCTTGAGTGAGCGGGGGGAATTTTTTTAGCGTTTTGCGAAGAAGAAATTTGTGCAGGAAAAAATTTCAAGTGTCTCTGTGTATTTCTTGATTTCGATTAGGCCATTCCTCATAATTCGATACATGATAAAGTTGTCATGAAGCAAATTCCAGAAATCCCGGATGAAAGTCCGCGAGTCAATATTACAGCCGCCGAACTCAATCTGTATTGCTTGGATTATTCCGGCTGACAAAGATTTACTTGCTCCGGCCAATACGTTCAATTCATTTCCTTCAACGTCAATTTTCAGCAAATCAATCTGCTTAATTCCCTTTGAGGCGACATAATCATCGAGAGTTTCAAGCGCAACATTTTCGCTCTGTTCAAACTCAATGTTGAAGTAATCGAGCTGACGTTTATACAGGCTTGCAAGTCCAGAACCTGCGGCGTCATAAAATAACGTCCCCTCGGATTTCTCATTGCTCAGTCCGAAATTGTTTAACGTTACGTTTTTGCGGCTGCCGACTTCCTGAGTTAATATTCTGAAGGTCTCGTGTCCTGGTTCAAAGCTGTGAATTTCTGCGTCATCATGAAAGAATTCCAGCAAACTTTTTGTGTACTGGCCTTTATTCGCTCCGACATCGAAGATTACAGGATTTTGTGTCTTGTTCTTGACATATGCCATTACGTTTATTTCGCCGCTTGATTTTACATCTCCGCCTAAGCCTATATTCATGCCGCGAATTGCTAGAGAGTAAAGCCGCCAATAAAATGGGTAAAGACGTTTTCTGCCTAAAAATGGATGCAAAAGTTTAGTAAGCATAATTTTTCAGCCTCCATGACAAAATAGCCCCGCCGGGAATTTCCTCCTGCAGAGCCGTAATTTTTTGCGTCTATGAATTGATGTGAATGTTTATTGCGATAAGAACTTACGAGACAAGAATAGCCGACAAATCGACAAATCGACAAATCATTTTACTTTTTGTGGATATCTTGTCAAGTGTAATTTTCATGATGAAATTATAGCATAAATTTTTTCGTAAATCTCTGTGGTGTAAAATTACTCTAACCATGAAAAATTTGATGATGAAAATATTATGAGCATAATTCCTGATGATATAAAAATTACTCCTTGGCTTGAGCAGTATAAAAGTTTCAAGGAAGATTACCCCGACGCTTTGTTACTCTTCAGAATGGGCGATTTCTACGAGATGTTCTTTGACGACGCTCGCCAAGCCTCTCAAGTTTTGGACATTGCGTTGACGGCACGAGATCCTGAGAAGAAAATTCCGATGGCTGGCATTCCTTATCATGCGTTAAATTCTTATCTCGGCCGGTTAATCAAAGCTGGTTTCAGAGCCGCAATCTGTGAACAAATCGGTGAGCCTAACCCGAAAGGTCTCGTTGAACGTCGTGTAATCCGAGTTGTTACGCCCGGAACTTATTTGCCCGAAGATGCCGCCGCAGAATCCGCACATTTAGCTTCAGTTTATCCGGTCAAGAATAAAATTGCTATGGCCTTATTGTCCGTGAACACTGGAAATCTTGAAGCCGGAACGTTAACTCTTCGAGACGCTGAGGCCGTAATCTCCGCGTTTGCTCCCGGCGAAATTCTTTACCCGTCGAACGTGAAAAATCTTCCGGAGTTCCTGAAAAATTACAACACTCTGCCAATTTCACCCGAAAACTTCAAGACTGAGAACGCCGCTGAAAGATTGAAATCAGTACTGAAGACTTCTCGGCTTTCAGGCTTCGGAATTGATGAAAGAGATTTATGCGTCGGTCCGGCTTGGGCAGCTCTGGATTATCTCTCGGCTACTCAGTTCAGCTCGCTAAATAACGTCCTCAAAATTTCCCCGTTAATCTTGCGCGATAGAATGAGCCTTGACAGTTCAGCGCAGAAAAATCTTGAGATTATCCCGGAATTGGCCGGTGAAAGTGTCTCATTGTTATCATCAATCGACAAATGCAGGACTAACATGGGACGTAGAACGTTAAGAGACTGGATTTTACGGCCATTAATGGACTTGAAGGCGATTAAGCAGAGACAGGACGCAATAAAAATTTTCGTTGAAGCCGGAACGGAACGAGCAGAAATTCTTGACTTACTCGCAGGAACACGAGACATTGAACGTTCACTTTCACGCCTTGCATTAGGAACAGGAGCACCGACGGATTTAGCGGCAATTCGCGACACTTTGAGAATAATTCCCGGCATTAAGAATATTAATCTTGCTGAACCTGTAAAATCAATCCTGAAGAATTTACCTGATCTTGACGAGCTTAAAAATTATCTTGAGAGCGCGCTTGAAGAGAATTTACCGAGAAATTTCGGAGCATGGCCTGTAGTTCGTTCAAGTTTCAATGACGAGTTAGCAAAATGGCGTGAAATTTCCTCAAAAGGTGAAGACTGGCTTGCTGAATATCTCGAGCGTGAACGTGAAGCGACGAAAACTCCCAAACTTAAAACGGGCTTTACGAACGCTTACGGTTATTTCCTGGAAGTTGGCAAGGGAGGATTAACTTTTCAACCGGATTATTTCAGGCAAATTCAGACGCTTGTGAGCTCAAAACGTTATATCACGCCGGAGCTTAAAAGTTTTGAACAGAAGATGCAGAACAGTTCAGCTGAGATTTCACGAATTGAGACGGAAATTTACAACAGCATAATAGAACGTGTTATATTTTACAGCTCACAATTGCAAATGACCGGAAGAGTTTTAGGCTTGCTTGACTGTTCAGCTTCTTATGCCGGGCTTTCACGAGAGAGAAATTACGTTTGTCCTGTCGTTGATAATTCTGACGTTATAGAAATCAAGGGAGGCCGTCATCCTGTGATTGAGGCTGAGCAAAGGGCTTCGGGCTTTGTTCCGAACGACGCGAAAATTGACAGTGAAGGACGCGTAATAATTCTCACTGGGCCTAACATGGCGGGTAAATCTACGTGGCTCAGGATGACTGCGCTTTTAGCGATTATGTCGCAGGCTGGATTATGGGTTCCAGCTGAGAGCGCGAGATTTGGACTTGTTGACAGAGTTTTTACGAGGATTGGAGCGCGTGATGACTTAGTGAGAGGCTCAAGCACGTTCATGATTGAGATGCTCGAGACGGCCAATATCTTGAACAACGTAACTGACAGGAGCTTGATAATTCTTGACGAGGTCGGACGAGGAACAGCGACTTATGACGGAATGAGTATTGCTTGGTCTGTGCTTGAATACTTGCAGATGAACTCGAAAGCCCGTGTACTTTTCGCGACACATTATCACGAGTTGACGAGCCTTGAAGAGAAATTGCCGGGCGTTAAAAATTACAGCATGGCCGTAACCGAAGGCAATGACGGAATTTTATTTTTACATCAAGTTGTCGCTGGTCCTGCAAATCGTTCATATGGAATTGAAGTTGCAAGATTGGCCGGACTTCCTGATATTGTGCTTCGACGAGCGTTTGAGTTAATGCAAATTTTTGAGCGTGAGGGTTTCGAGGTTAAGGAAATTCCTGCACCGTTGCCGCAAAAAGCCTTAAGGAAGCAGATTATGTTATTCTCGCCTGATAAGGACGCAATAATCGAGGAACTTGCTGATATTGACGTGAATAATATTACGCCGATGGAAGCATTAAAGATTTTGCATAGACTAAGCATAAAGAGTAAAGAGGCTAATATGTTATAATGACTGAAAAATTTACGTAAACAGGAGGTTGTCGAGGATGCAAAATTGCGGCTATAATGTTCGCAGTTCGCAGTTCGCAGTAGCTTAGTCTATCCTTTTTTCTCATTCATTCACAGCAATCTTCAGGAGGACATGCCTGATGTCTAATCCTGTAAGATGGTTCATTGATATCAACAAAAAATGTTTCGAAGCAGTCGCAAAATTATTTCCCAACACAAAAATTAGCATTGACAAATATTATTCTGAGTATGTCCGCGAAAATCTCAGGGATAATATTACAATTCTCGATATCGGCGGCGGAAAAACTTGGCATTTCAGGGAACAGCGCAAAAACTTTTCAGGCCTCAGAGTAATAGCACTAGATCCTTCGGAAAAAGAACTCAGCTATAACCATGACGTTGACGAAAAAATAATCTTCGCAATGGGAATTGACGCTCGCGCTCCTCTCGATGATAATTCCGTTGATATTGTTACATCGCATATGGTCTTGGAGCATATTCCGAATAATAATTACACAATGCGCGAAATAAGCAGAATTCTCAAACCCGGCGGAAAATTCATCAGCGCTTTTCCCTGTAAGTTTGCAATTTTCGCGATAATTAATCAGATGCTTCCGAACTGGCTTGCACGAAAAATTTTATTTGCAATTCATCCCAATGCAAGATTTGGCTGCGAATTTAAATTTGCGTTCAATTATAATCAATCATGGTATTTTTCATTCTTTTTGCCGTTCGGATTAATTGCTCTTGCTTGGGATTTGCTCATGTATATTTTTCACGTGAAGCCTTTGTGCGGATATTTATGTTTCTCAGCGACTAAGAAATAATATACGCGGTCTTGCTGTAAAATATCATGTATGTTCAAAATTACAGCTTTAGACGAAAAAATTTGGTCTCGAATTGCTGCCGGTGAAGTTGTTGAACGTCCTGCTTCAGCCGTAAAGGAACTCACGGAAAATTCTCTCGATGCCAACGCAAAAAAAATTACCGTGAAATTATCCGACGGAGGAAGACTGCGAATTATCGTTGAGGATGACGGCGAAGGAATTGCTTTTGACGAACTCCCTTTAGCACTGATGTATCACGCTACAAGCAAGCTCTCGAAACTTGAAGACTTAGAGAATATTGCTACGTTGGGTTACAGGGGAGAAGCTCTCGCAAGTCTAGTTGCAGTCGCTGATGTCGAAATTCGCAGCAGACAAGTCAACTCACAGACCGGCGGCATTATCAAGACACACGACGGAAAAATCACGGAGCATGCGCAAATTCAATGCTCACAAGGTACACGCGTCCAGATTGATAATTTGTTCTCAGGACTTCCAGCACGGCGAAAATTCTTAAAGAGTGCTTCAGGTGAACTCAGAAGGTCGGCCGTATTTTTGCGTGAATACGCTGTATGCAGACCCGACGTTGCTTTTACGCTTGAGCATGACAACAAGGAAATCTTCAGAACTGACGGAACAGGAGATAAAAAACGAGTTCTGTCAAAATTTTGGGAAAAAGGAGCAGAACTTCAAAGCGTCATTCTCTCGACTGAACACACAAAACTTGAAGCATGGTTCCAGTCAAGAGCCGGCCTCAATTCAGGACGAAGCGACGTAATGGCCTTCGTGAATAATCGCGCTGTGAACGATCCAGTCATAAAGTCAGCAGTCGCTACAGCCGCAAGGGAATTATCCGGAAATTGGGCGTTATTCTTCACGCTTGAGCCTTCACTTGTCGACGTAAATATTCATCCGGCAAAATCTGAAGTGAGATTCAGATATCCAGGCGAAATTTACGAAGCTATGAAACTCGCTGTGAAAAAACTCGGAAGTCCCATGATAATCCCGGAAATTTCCAGTTCACAAGTTTCAAGAATAAATTCACCGGCAAAAGTTAATCTCACTCCGAGAAAATCAGGCTGGAACTTCACGGATAAACCAGAGAAAATTACTGTTCATACTCAAAGTCTAGATTATGAGCCGCAAAATCCTTTCTCCGACAAAATTATTGACGAGACAACGACAGAAAGAATTTTCCCTGATGAGATTATCGCTGAACCCGAAATAATTTATTTAGGCCAGAACTCAGGAGGTTATTTAGTTTTTGACGACAACGAAGGCTTAATCCTGATTGACCCGCACGCCGCTCATGAACGCGTAAATTACGAGCGAATAAAGAACTTAGCCGAGAAATCCCGAAATGTCCAGAAATTATTGATGCCGATAATTCTTCACCCGACTTTAGCGCTTGAAGCCGACGAGTATGAACGTGAATTAATCGCGTCAGGTTTCGAGTTTGAGAATACCGTTAAAGGTGTCGAGTTGAAATCTATTCCTGCACTTGGAAGCGTCGAGTTTGAACCTGAAGTGTTATTGCGAGCGTCAATCGCGGCATTGCGAAATAATCACGACGGCGACACTCGAAATATTTTGTGGCGGACTTGGGCAACTATGGCGTGTAAAGCCTCCGTGAAGCTCACTACAAAACTTTCACATTCAGAAGCAATTTCACTCTGGAAAGAACTTCATGAATGCGAACAACCCTTTGTATGTCCTCACGGAAGACCAACGATGATTGAGATTAAGAATGCTGACTTGCAAAAACGTTTTGGCCGGGAATAATTACATGCTCTGACCTTGTGATTCTCCGCCCTCTTCGCCTTCCCCCTCACTTTCTCCTTCTTCCTGTGAGGCCTCCTGCTGTTCTTCGGCTTCATATTCCTCATGAGACTTTTCATGCGCATGAGACCTGTTCTCATGAGGATCCTCAATCTGATAGAAATCAGGATCGTTCATTTTGTCGTTGAACTCGGATTGAGTGAGGCCCTCTTCTTCCGCAACTTGCTTTTCGTGCCAAAATTCATGTTCGCGTTTGTGTCCAAGATCATATTTGCCCTCGATGGGTTCCTTTGTGTTTGCGTCAAGGAATTGACCTTTTTCATTCTTCTCTGCATTCTCCTCAACTTGAGCGCGGACATTTTGGCGGATATACGGTCTGTGAAGCATAATTAATTTTTCTCCGGCTCAAAGCTGAAATCTTCGCATACTTTGAATGTCCCTTTAGTTCCTTCACGCTCAAAAGCCATTCCCTCGATGCTGTCAAGATACGGCCATATACTTTCGTCAATATTCATTACAGTATTAATATCATAAATCGCAATATTATCAGGATTATCCGTGTATTCTTGATCTTCAAGTCCTGAGAAAAAACGCCATCCACTGTCATCTTTATTGTCCGGCTTTTCGTGATACATAAAGCGCACAGGCAATCTTTCATCAACTAATTTTTTCGTCGCCAAAACATAACCGAAATTTTTTTTGCGCATGATAATTCCTCCTTAAAGATTTTTCCTTGAGACTACATACTTTCCAAATACCCAGCCCGTTTTATTATCCTGAGTGTAAACATGGTACCATAAGTCTTTTCTTACACGACGAGTTTCGACAACTTCTACAAGATTTCCTGTGTTTAACACTGAAACTATTCCGGCTTTAGTTGAAGGCTCACTCCTAAGACTTACGCTTTTACCCTCAATGCTCATAAAATTTCCTCCGTGTTCTCCTCTTGAGGCTAATCTGTCTTGAAGGTAATCCGCTATAATCCAGCCTTTACGGTTGTCAGGAAGTTTCACAAAACACCAAGTTTCATTATTGACCTTGCGGGCACCGGTAATCTCAACAGGCACTCCCTCACTCAAACGAGTAATTGCCTGTGATGTAATTGTCGGCTTAGTTCTTACGTTGATATTTGTCCCGCGCGTTGACGCTGGAATTATCTGCGGAGTCTGCTGTTCCGGTTCAGGCTTAGGCGCTGGTTTGGGGGCAGACTGCCTTGAAGTTTGAACATTCTGCTCATTTCCCGTCGGCCTGTTATTTCCCGAAATCCTGTGTTCTTCTGGAGGAAGTGGAGGCATGAAAAAACTCTTGATACCTGCTCCAATATTTGCATAAGGGACGTTGATTAATCCACAAGTTACAAGCGTCAATAGCAAAACAGGAGTTACGAATAACTTTATCTTGCCGAAGATGAACGTAAAAAAGTTTGACGAAGCATTTCCAGTTTTGATGAGTTGAAAGATGATTGATTTTCCCTGCTCAAGAAGCCAGAATACAGGCTCATTCACTCCGCGAGGCTCGTAACTCTTACCGTTAAGCTCATGACCGACCGCGCTGACCGCGAAAAATTTTACCGTCTTAAATTCCGTCTCAATGAGATTAATTATATTATTGAAACCGTGTATTTTGAGAAAATTCTTGCATGTCGTCTCATCTTGCAGGCCTCTGTCAAACTCGCGCAAAAACTTATCAGCCTTCGTTATAACCAGAGCGGCAGGAGTTGAACTCATCACGGAAGGTTTTAGCCCCTTCAGTTTCTTGTGTTCAGAGATAAAGGCCTCAATACTTGCAGAGTTTACGTCGGGGTCATTATCCGGGTCAACAATTAAGATTATTCCTTCGTTGTAGCTGAATTGCTGCTGCTGGCCTGTCCCGGAGCTTATGTTCTGGAACGCTTCTCCTGCAATGTCGTAAAAGCTCAACTGATGAGGCGTTTGATATGGAATTTCATGAACTATACTGTACATTAAGGCGTTGTTGTCTGTCGTCGATTTGCTGAGGCCGCGAGAGTATAAATTTTCCAGCTTACTGAACTCGTCTTCCGGGTAAAACTTGCACTTTACCTTCGCTGGCAAAATCTCTTTGTAGTTATGAAAGAATGCTGCCAAAAATGTAGTTTTTCCTGCGCTCGTGCTTCCAGCTAATTGAATGCCGAACTGTTCAGCATATCCAGACGCTAAAGGATATCTGCAATTAGGACAAAACGCGGCTAAATCATTTCGTCCGTTGAAAGCTGTCGAAGGCAGTAATTTTCCGCATGAACATTTAACGTGAAATATTCCGTAAGGTCCGGGCGTTAAATTCTCGTGAATCCTTCCGCAGTTGGGACATTGAAATAACGGAACAATGCTTATACTTTTACAGTTCGGGCATCGGCTCTGAATTGAATTTAAGACTAAAGCGGCCCTGTCTGATATCCATAGGAACGCAAAACAGCAGAAGAAGAACATCCAACCTAAAGCAAGCACAACAGAGAGAATTATGCAAAATGCAAATATCCATACTGAGCCGAAAATGTAAATGCAACTTGAAGCAGCAACAGTAAAAATATGTAATAATACGTTAGTGATTAAAGAACTCGTTAAATTCCTTTTTCGCCAATCAGAAATCGCTTCTTCCTCTTCGTAAAGCCTTTTATAAGCAGCGCTCCAAATTTCCTGTGACTGATGAAGACCAGGCCCGAAAAAATATCCCCTGTTTACTCCAGAAGGCCGGTGAGCATGAGTGTCTTCGTAAGTGTTATACGGGTTACTGTTCTCCCTCAACGCCCGGAAAAATGCTCGCAAAGAAAGAAACAGCGCAAATATTATTCCTGCCGCAGCAACTACAAGTGCTATTAATGTATTAATGTAGAAACTGCAAACGTTACCTGAATTAACGGCCAGACAACATGCTCAATAAACCACGCAATAAGCCATAAAATAATTAAACCAACTATTAATTCCATATCCTCACCATTTTTCTTTCTTGGCATTGTGAATATTTCTCGCAAGAAAACTTTAATTAATCCTCAGAGCCGCCGAAAATTTTACCGAATAATCTGCCTATAACTCCCTGACTTTTACGCTTCATAATATCTTCCTCAGCTTCAAACAATACTTTTTCGATAAACTCTGAAATTTTCGGATTATCACGCGTTATACGAGACCCCAACAGCTTCAAATACTTTTTAGCGTCCGAAAGCTCATAAAGCACGTCAAGAATTGTGTCATATGCTAATTGTTTCACAGCCTTATCCTCGCATGCGAACTCTAAGAACTCATTCCATTTTTCAGGGAAGTCCTTAATATTAACAACGAGTTCATGAATTACAGCATTAAAAATTTCAGGAGGAGTGCTTCGTTTAGTGAATAAGCCGAACATGTAATCAAGTTCCTCAAAAGTTAAATCCTGTTCAATAAAGATTTTGCTTAATCGTGAAGCGAATTTGCCGTCAGTAATATTCGGAAATCCCTGTTTCTCGTAATCCCTCAGAATTTCATGCAGAGGCTGAGATAATTTTTCGCAGTTGTCTATTGCATTAAGAGCCATAATGTTAGCTGACTTTCGACAAGCGGCGTTTTCTGGACGGAATTTCTGTATCAATCGCGGGAATTTCATATCCTTTTCTTTGCCTATTATGATTTTGTCATCAAGCAGAGAGAATAAATTTGCTTTATCATCGTCATCGAGATAATTGCATCTTGATATCCATTCAGGAAAGTTTATCAGCATGTCTAATTTTTTTGCCGCGTCGAATGCTGAACTCAGGACATAACTTGCTGAGCTTGAAATTCCTTCGGCGTTAATCTGATCGCAGAATTGTGTAACTGTCTCGAATGAACTTAAAATTTCAGGTGCATTCTCAACAATCGCTTTTACCGCAAAATCTCCGTGAACTCCTGAAGATTTAATTATTATGTTGACGGCGGATTTAATATTTTTCCTGTCAGAACCTGCGAAGGATTCAAAGAGTTTCTGCATTGAACCGTGATTATCATTTTGACTGCAAAGCTCGATAATCCTCTGAGTTATCGGGAGAATATCTTTACCAGAAATTTTAAGCCCGGAAATCTGAGCGCACGCATAAAAATTCTCGATAAAGTAAAGCAGTTCATCAGGCCCGCAGTCTCCTGCAATAACTTCTTTAACAGTGTCTGGAGAAATTATCATCCTCGCAATATCATCACGAAACTCTCCGGCCAATATTCTAGGCAAAATATTTTTCGCTTCGTTCAAGTGTCCGCGCAAATTAACAAGAATAAACTTTGTGAAATTTCTAATCTCCGCCGATAAATCATTCTCAGCTTCGGTGTCATTAAGGACTTTTGCACAAGATTTAAGCCATTCAATTATATTCAGCGACGAAATAAAATCCTGTCTCATAAAGTCTTTAGCTGATAATTTTATCTCTGTGTAAATTCTTCGTATAAATTCAGTGTCGAACATCTCATAATTGCTTAAAGTCTGGAGATGATGAGCTAAGATTTCGGGCTTGAGTGAGCTTATGACGTTAAGAGCCTTAAACGCCTGAAACAATTTCGGAATTTCATAAATCGGCGAAGTTATATTGAACGACTGCAGAAAATTCTGACAAAAATTTTTATGTTCATCGTCAAATCTTGTTACAGCGTCAAAATATTTTACTTCCGGGAAATCCTCAGTCTCAAAATTGGCCTCATGTTTAACTCCGTCAAGCAAAACGAACGGTGATGCCTGAAGAGGTCTAGGCGGCTGTCCTTCATGAGGAGTTGTGCCGATAATCATAGCCCGATAACGCAGCTTTTGATTGGGATCCTGAAAATTTATACTTGGCTGATACAAACCATTCTGGACAGTGTAAATATTAGTGCGGTTAAAATTTTCCATTCGAGTTGCAAAGGGAAGTCCAGAAGCCATGCGCGGGGAAAATGCACATAAAATCGCCGCAATCCAAAGCTCTATGCTCTCAGTGTCAGCGTCATAAATCACAAGATATTTACGTTCTGCCGGATCAAGGTTGTATTGAGCAATCAGGAATTTTAACGCTTTCTTGAATAATTCAGTTCTCCCGTCAGATATAAACTCGTGAATTTTATCGAACATGTTATATTTTTTCATCGAGATAATCTCACGAGACGTTAAAGGCTTCGGCTCAGTCTCATAATAATACTGCTCGTCCTGAAGCTGAGCGTTCCAAATATTTTTTTCACGGAAGAATTCCCATGCATAATGTTCGGAAAAATCGCCGATTAAAATTTGATTAATGAAGTTTCCGCCCCTGTTTGAGTAATTTACCTGACGTTCAGGGTTAAATTTTACTGGATGAAAATTAACGAGAAAATTGCTACCCTTATCCGGAGCGTAAAATAAATAAGCGTCATCCATAAATTCCCGGCCGGAAAAATGAGGATCCATATAAAATTGTTTAGCTTGTGCAGCATTCATTAATAAATTCAGGTCAGTAATCCCCTTTTCTTGATAAAGCTCCGGACTGCATGCGTAAACTTTATAGCCTTCGCCTATGATTGTTGCACCGTTCTTGAGAATATCTACACCGTTCCTGCATCGCGTATAAATGAGTTCGTAAAACATAATTCCCTCCTAGTCAATAAAGCCTGCTTTCCAGGACAGCCACATTATGGGGTCTAAAACTCTATGAGGCTTAATAGTGCTTAAATTTCTTTTTGCATCTGGAGCACAGCCGAAACATGAAACTCCGAAGAATAAATACT
>CALGHA010000120.1 GCA_937915835.1 uncultured Fretibacterium sp.
CATATATCTCGCACCTCCACTGGTCTGCACCAGACTGTATCATGCTCATTGCCTGATTATCTATATTGATTGACTGAATGCCCATATATGAACGTGTATCTGCATTCAAGAACGAGTGCCATGTTTCATGACTTGTGATAAAAGACACACCGCTTGAGCCATTAATGCTGGTATTAGAAATAGTAAGACTTGCTGTGATGAGCAACATATCGAGAGTATCTTCGCCATAATCTAAGGTTAAGCTAATATCTTCCTTATCAATGACGATCCAAGTGCCATTCAGGACATTTTGAGTGTCATACGTATCAGGCTCATCATTTGGAATGCTAGTATCTCCATCAGAACTGCTTGAAGTATCTGAACTATCTGCACTGCCTCCACAGCCTCCAGACAAGAACGCACATACGCATATTACAACGATAAGCCATAAGTTCATCAAATTACGCAACACACTCACTCAACCTTTCTAGGTTACAAATAAAGCCTCAAGGCATTACCCTCAAGGCTACTTACTCTCTAATCTTGCATTTGGAGCGGAAGACGGGATTTGAACCCGCGACCCCAACCTTGGCAAGGTTGTGCTCTACCCCTGAGCTACTTCCGCATTGTTCGCTAACTTAATCATGGTGGCGGGACCCAGAATTGAACCGGGGACACATGGATTTTCAGTCCATTGCTCTACCAACTGAGCTATCCCGCCTCGCGTTATCTTGATCTAAAATGGCGGGGCCGACGAGACTTGAACTCGCGACCTTCGGCGTGACAGGCCGACACTCTAAACCGACTGAGCTACGACCCCGCATTGTAAATCACTGGTGGGCGAAGCAGGGTTCGAACCTACGACCCCCTGCGTGTAAAGCAGGTGTTCTACCGCTGAACTATCCGCCCTACGTCGAACACAACGGCTATTTTACGCTTTACCTTCTTTTATGTCAAGCATGCACGTCTCAATTTCACGCCAAGTTTTTTTTGCCGCACCTCCAAGCGTGTTAAAATATTCGTCGCAATTCTTCAGCGCAAGTTTCACGTTCTCAGGCTTCAAGCATTCCTCCCAAGCTCGCGCGAGTTCCGTATCACTGTGAACGCATATAGCAGCTCCCATCGAGTTCATTCGTTCGGTGTCGGGAAAATCTGACATGCTCGGTCCGTGTATTGCTGGAAGTCCGAACAATGCAGGCTCAAAGGGATTTTGTCCGCCCTTGTTCACCAGACTTCCGCCGACGAAAACAGCATCAGCCGCCGCGTAAAGCTCAAATAGCACGCCAATTCTATCAACGACGACGATATTAAAATCTTTGGTGGGATTATCTCGGTCAATTTGCGATAATAACTCAGCGTGTAAGTCTTCGTATGGAAGTGCGGCCGCAACTGTCATTAATGCGCGTTCAGGATGACGTGGGACGATTGCTAATCTCGCGTCGGGAAATTTTTTGCGGATTAACCTGAAAGCTGAGAGAACAACGTCATCTTCTCCCTGATGTGTGCTTCCTGCTACGAACAACGGAGAGTTCTCATTTTTTTTGAGCCAGCTCCAATTTTCCGGGCTTGTAATTTTTCGCCGGTCTAAGAGTGTATCAACTTTGCAGTCGCCAGTTACAACAATTTTCTCCTCAGGAACTCCCAACATCATGAACTTTTCTTTGTCGTCGTTGAAGCGAACCATTAACTTTGTGAGATTTTCGAGAACTCCTGACCAGAAAAATTTTGTACGTTTCATTCGCTTAAAACTTTTCTCTGATAATCTGCCGTTAGCGAGGAATGCGGGAATATTGCGGGCTTTAAGCTGTGAGAGAATTTCAGGCCATAATTCAGTTTCCATTGAGATATAAATTGCTGGTTTGATGTTGTCGAGAGCACGAGTTACGAACTTTTTCGAGTCAAACGGGCTGTAAATTATTTTCTCAACAATTCCGTCAAGAAGTTTTTTTGCCATGTCGCGGCCGGTTGGTGTTACTGTTGAGATTATGCAAGGGAGAAGGCTTTTACTCTTGATACGGCGGATTAATGAGCTGGCTGATTGGACTTCTCCGACTGAGACGGCATGAACCCAGATTGAGCCTTCGGGAATATTTTTAGTGTCGACTTGGCCGGTTCTCTCTGCAATATCATTCTTGTATTTACGTTTTAAGATTTGCAAGCCTCCGAGTGTGAAGAATGTGCTGACTAATGAACGGTATAAACACATTCCGGCGGCATAAAATTTTTTGTTCAAGTTCTATCTTCCTCCAGTTTTAAGAGACATGAAATTATATTAGCATGAAGTGATTTCTATGAAAGTCTATAATCCCCTCGTTTTTCATTGAGCTTAACTCTTTAGACAATGCGCTTCGGTCAACGTTGAGATAATCCGCCATCTGCTGACGGTCAAACGGAATAATCAAATCTCGGGTTTTATTCTTGAGCGATAACGAGTTGAGATAACTCATAACTTTTCGCCTGATTGATTTATTCGCATTGATGAAGCTGCGTTCTGAGAGATAAAGATTTTTTTGCGCGGTTATTGTGAGAATGTTACGCATAATTTTTCGTGCCCAAGTTTCAGGCCCGTTAATCTTCTGGACGTTCAAGAAAGCAGCTTTGCAATCCTCGTTTGCCCGAACGTCGACGAGCATAGGTTCAGCGAGTAAAGCATAAGTTATCGCAAAAAGTTCACCAGGCTTCATAATCCCTAAAAGCACAGAATTTCCCCAGATGTCGGCACTCTCAATTGACACGCTCCCTTCGAGAACAAGCCCGGTGTTATGCGTAATATCTCCGGCGTGAAGAATGATTTTGTGCTTGGGATAAAAATATTCTCCTGAGTGAATGATATTCAGAGCCTGTGAATATTCCTCGTCAGTAAGTCCCTCGAAAATCTCGTAATTACGCATTAAATTATCTAAAGTATTAAAACGTGTTTATTTCTCCGGAACTTTAATACTCGCCGCATAAGCACTGTTGCAAAGTCCGAATGCCGCCGACAACATGAATAACGTCTCAATTCCCATAACCTGCCAGATCCAGCCGCCGAATAATGCGATTAATATCGTGATTAAGTGATTGACTGAAACGCCCGTTGAAATCGTCGCTTTGACTTCTTCGGGACTGTCTGAGAGATCCTGAACGTAAACATTTGAGGCCATTGAAGCGAGGGAAATTACAGCGTCAAGAATGTAATTCACACAACAGACAATAAAAGCCGTGTTCATGCTGAAGAGATGATGAGCAAACCCGTAAAAGAAGCAGACGATTACGAGTATCAACGTGTCCATGACCATCACAATTTTGTAGCCAAATTTATCAATAATTTTCCCGATTATAGGCGAGAATATGAACGTTGCGATTGCTGAGAGTGCGAAAAGTATACTGATTGCCATTGCTCCGGCTCCGTAAAATAAAACGAGTAAATACGGCCCAAACGTGAAAAATATTTGCTTGCGTGCTCCGTAAAAGACTTCCAGCATGTAGAACTTGAAATACTTTTTCCGAAAATAAAACCTGCTCACATTATGATCCTGCCGACTTTGTCCCTTCATGTTCAGCGAGAATATGAAGCCCAGAAAAATTATCGCTGATGAAGCCCAGAATACAGGACGATATAAACTTGATTTACCGGCAAAAAAGTAAAATATCACCGCAATAAATATATAGCCTGCCAACGTTCCGAACTGATAAGCCGAGTTCTGAACTCCTAAAGCCGCGCCGCCCTTACCAGCTTGGGAATATTGCAGAGCAAGAGTGCTTCTCATTCCGAATTGCATATGTTCACCGAGCGAGTAAACGAAGACTGCCGAAGTTACCCAAATTCGATTGGCCGGGACTGTTGACTGCATTAACATTCCCAGTAGCATAATCAAGGCTCCAGCCTTAAAAATTTTCTCAGCTGAAAACTCATATAATAATGCCAGAACAAACACAAGCATAAATCCCGGAAGTTCACGGAAAAATTCCGAGACACCTCTATCAAACTGGGTCATGTGTACAATTTCAGCGAGATAATTATCAAGTACAGCTTTATATAATCCATAAGACAGGCCGAAAGTTATTAACGAGATTATGAACGCTTTATACTTAGATTCAGGCCTGAAGATTGCTCTCATAGTTTTTTCTTCCTCCATAAAGAAAATTTTTTGATAAGCGATATTATATGCTTTAAGTCAACATTCTTAAGTTATTCACGTTTATGACGACGCTGTTTTGAGAGTAGCAAAATATCGTTATGAGAAATTACCCAAAAATCTCCATAAAACCTATGAACTCAGAAAAAGTTTAGTTTACAGAGCTAAATCACAGAGTTGAAATTTTCTTGAAAGCACGCACAATTCTGATAGATAATGCGGCTTCAGCGGTGATAGTCTCAAGAACAGAAGGAACGTTTACAGACCTACAGTAAAATTCTTCTCGATGATATT
>CALGHA010000121.1 GCA_937915835.1 uncultured Fretibacterium sp.
TCGAGCAGATTTTTGACATCATCGCTAATTTGCATAAACAAGGTTCTACGATTTTGTTAGTCGAGCAGAATGCACAAATGGCCTTGAGTATTGCTAATAGAGGCTACGTCATGGAGACCGGAAAAATTGTAACAACGGGAACAGGCCAGGAATTATTAGCGTCGCCGGAAGTTCGCAAGGCATATCTGGGCGGATAAAATATTTTGAGAGTTCAGCCCTCCTGAGAGAGATAAAAATTTTTTCGGGGGGGAATTTTTTTATTGTGATATAATTTCTGTAGAAAGGGGCTTGACAAAATGCAAATTTTCCTCATAATTGACAAGACAAGACAAGACACTTATTGTTTGCTTTTCTGACCGTGTAAAATCTCTTTCTGGCTGTGAGGTTTGAACATGGCCGGAGAGATTAAGATTGCTTATCTGATTATAGCTCACAGAGATCCTGAGCACTTAAAAGCTCTCGTCTCAGAACTCACGAAAAATGCAGATGTCTTCATTCATATCAATAAACGCTCGGACATTAAGCCGTTCATTGAGGCCTTCGCGAGCTTTCAAAATATTCACAGAGTACAATTCATCAATAAAAGATACCGTGTTCGCTGGGGCGGTTTCTCAATTCTGAAGGCAACGTTTGAGCTTCTCGAAAATGCGCTTGCAACGGAAGATTATGACAGAATAATTTTACTCACTGGCAATGATTACCCGTTAAAAAGCAGCCGCGAGCTTCAAAAGTTTTTCATGGAGAATAAAGACGTAAATTATTTATGCTCTCATGTTCTCAACACAGACAATCACTTTGCATTAAGATATTATGACCCATATGATATAAGGCTTCTGCATATATTTCTAAAAGTTGTTCGTATGAAATTCCCGAATTTTATCCTGCGAAAAAATCCTGATTATATTGAGTACAAAGGGATGAAATATTTCCCAAGAGGAATTACAGCAAAATGGGCCGTTACTGGAGACTGCGCGAAATATATTCTTGAGTTCTACAAAAATAATCCAGGCTTCAATAATATCGTGAAATATATGCATGCTCCGGATGATTTTTATGTTGCGACAGTGATTTATTACTCACCTTTTCAAGCATCAGTATGCTTCGACAAAAATTTGTTCTTTAACAAACGAGGCTTATCCATAAAGGACAAAAAAGTTCTGGATATTTCCAATCACGATATGTTGATGCAATCAGGAGCTTTGTATGCTAAAAATTTTCTCACTGGAACGTCAGACACATTAATACGGGAGCTTCAAAGGCAGTGGAGCAATGAAATAAATGAATAATTTCACACTTCTTATTCCTTCAGCAAAAATTATTCCCGAAGCTCTCCAGAATATAGGCAAACTCCCGGCTGTGATTTATCCTGTAAGCCAGAGAATTATCTTTGATTATCTTTACGAGCAATACTCAGAAGCCGCTGAAAGAATAAAGATAATCTGTTATGAAAATTCTGAAGAAGTCATCAGGAAATTATCACATTACGGCGAAAAAATCAGTGTTCAGGTTCTAGATAAACTTAAAGATTTAGGCTACACGGTTTATTGCGGGCTTGAAGGCGAGAAAAATCCTGTGATCATAAATTTTGCGGACACGATTATAACCGAGAATATTTATGAGCATGAACAGGATTGCTTTTATTACTCTGAGGATTATTTTTCTGACACATGGACTTTCTTTGAGATTGAAAACGGGACTTTGACGAAAATAATTGACAAGAAGCCCGGCGCATCAACTCAAAAGGGAAAATTATTCACGGGAGTATTCAAGATTAATGACCCTGAAAAATTCCGTTCATGTCTTGAGAATGCAATTGCTAAGCCTTCATGTGAAATTAATACGTTTTATCAGGCTCTCAAGGATTACAGCATAATCCATCCGTTGAGGGCCTTAAAAACTGAAAGCTGGTTCGACATTGGCCATATCGATAAATATTTTGGCTCCAGGCTTGAAGTCAGCGCGAGGGAATTTAATCACATCAAGATTGACCGTGCAAAAGGAATTCTGCATAAAACAAGCGATGATAAGGAAAAATTCATCAGAGAAATTAAATGGTATCTGAAACTTCCGGCCGAGCTTGAATACGTTCATCCGAGAATATTTGATTACTCATTGCATTACACAAAGCCTGAAGTCTCGATGGAATATTACGCATATCACACGTTACATGAACTTTTTGTGTACGGAGATTTGAACTTTCACCAATGGAGCGAAATTTTCAGGAGGATTTACTCAGTCTGTGAGGATTTCGGGCGTTACACGGTTAAAGGTGAGAATATTCGTCCTGCTCTCGAAGAAATGTATCTAGTTAAAACTCTTGAACGTCTTGACAGCATGCGAAATAATCTCAAGTTTTCAGCTTTCTTCACGAATGATATTTACGTCAACGAGAAACAATATCCTTCACTGAATGACTTACGCGAAATCCTGAGAAAGTTTATTCCTGAAATTCTTTATGATGTCGATAACTTCAGCATAATTCACGGGGATTTATGCTTCACTAATATAATGACAGCGCCGGATATGTCGTTTATTAAGCTGATTGACCCTCGCGGAAGTTTCGGAGCTTATGACATTTACGGGGATCCTGATTATGACCTCGCAAAAATTCTTCACAGCATCGAGGGCAAATACGATTTCATAATCAAGAATTTATTCACATCAGATTTTAATCTTAATACAGCTTCAATCAAATACGAAATTTTTGCTGGAAAATATAATTTCGACATGAGCAAATTATTCTGTGAGATTTTCTGCCCTGACATTAAGCGAATTAGATTTATCGAAGCGTTATTATTCTTAAGCATGATACCTCTTCACAATGAAAGTACAGCCCAGCAAGTTATCATGTTAGGAACCGGCCTAGAAATTCTTGATGAAATTATAAATATTACGAAAAAGTAAATATGTTTATGATTGACATGATTCGAAAGCAGCAAGCCATTATTATTAAGAAGGAGTAATTTTATGTTCAGTGATTATACGTTCGTGTTCGATATTGACGGGACTTTATGCCCAATTAAGACGAAAGAAGAGAAATATGAAGATTTAATCCCGTATGAAAATGTTCTCGAAAAGCTGAGATATTACAAAGCTAACGGAGCAAAGATTGTTTTGCTGACTTCACGGAACATGAACACTTACGGCGGCAATCTCGGCTTAATCAACAAGCATACGGCTAAAATTCTGCTTGAATGGCTCGAAAAATGGGAAATTCCCTACGACGAGATAATTTACGGCAAGCCTTGGCCCGGACATAAAGGCTTTTACGTTGACGACAGGACGATTAGGCCCGATGAGTTTCTGAAGTATTCGCCGGAAGAGTTAAGCATGATTTGCGCGAGTTCGAGAAAGGATTTAATGTAAATGGTAATAATTATTGCGATGGCAGGACTCGGCACGAGATTTCGTAATGCCGGCTATAACTGTCCGAAATACATGATCGAAGCTAAGGGCAAGACTTTATTTGAGTGGTCGCTCGACAGCCTGAAAGATTATAACTCTCACGTCTCGAAATATATTTTTGTCGTCAGAGCCGAAGATAACGCCGGAGAATTTATCCGTGAAAAATCTTCAAGCTATGATATTCCCGAAATTGATATTATTGAACTTTACCATATGACTGACGGCCAGGCTACGACGTGTATGCTTGCTCTTTCACGTTGTAAAGATGACGAAGCAATTTTGATTTACAACATTGACACTTACGTTGAACCTTACGAGATGAAATATGAGGCAATTTCAGGCGATGGACATATCCCGTGTTTCAAGGCCGAAGGAACTCACTGGAGCTTTGTGAAAGTTGATAATTCGGGAAAAGTTGTAGAAGTTCGGGAAAAAGTCAGGATTTCCGATAATTGCAGTCTTGGGGCATATTATTTTTCATCAGCAGGATTATATCGAGAGATTTATAGTGAATTTTACTCAGGAAGCGCCTCAATGAATGAGAAGTATATCGCTCCAATGTATAATTTCATGATTGAGAAGGGATTAAACGTAACTATGAGCTTGATTAATCCGGAAAAAGTTCATGTATTGGGAACTCCTGAAGAATTAAAATGTTGGGTAAAAAGTGGTGGGTGATAGAAGAATCGAACTTCTGACCTCTTCCGTGTCAAGGAAGCGTTCTACCTCTGAACTAACCACCCACGTGCTACGTGAACAACGCGGATAATCATATCAAAATTTATTTTTTTGTCAATTCACGATTATCATAAAAATTAAAGTCAAGCGTTTTAACGCCGATATATAACCTGTGAGGGCACGGAAGCCGATAAACTGCAAGGGAATGCAGCACAAAGAGAAAATAATTTAAGGAAATAATTTAATTGCAGGAGGCTAAACAAAA
The DNA here is from genome assembly GCA_937915835.1 of uncultured Fretibacterium sp. GTDB lineage: Bacteria > Synergistota > Synergistia > Synergistales > Aminobacteriaceae > JAFUXM01. The sequence continues at coordinate 4,349 of CALGHA010000121.1, forward strand.
TGAGGATTTATCACAACATACCGGCACTCACGGCTTATAACTCCCTGAACTCGACCAATAATGCCATGGCGAAGACAATTGAAAAACTCTCGTCAGGACTTCGCATTAATTCAGCCGCAGACGACGCCGCAGGTTTCGCAATCTCCGAGAAAATGCGTTCGCAGATATCAGGACTTGAAGTTGCAATCCGTAACACACAAGACGCTACATCAATGCTTCAGGTTGCAGAAGGTGCACTCGGCGAGACTAACTCAATGCTCCAAAGAATGCGTGAACTTTCAGTCCAGGCCAGCAACGACACTCTGACTTCACAGGACAGAAGCTATATTCAGCTTGAAATCGACCAGCTCAAAGATCAAATTGACAGGATCGCTAACACGACACAGTTCAACAAGAAGAGATTGCTCGACGGAAGCAGCGCAGGCATAACCTCATCAAGCAACTTGAGCGTAAAGGCATATGTTCGCGGCTCACTCAGGGAAATAGACCAGTTCGGACAGAAAAAATCATTTGAGGGCAACTACAAAATCACGGTCAACGTTGATCCAAGTCAGACAGGTTCCGGCCAAGTTCAGAAGTCCTCAATTATGACAATAAAGCATCCTAATGTTATTACTGACGTTCAGACGGTAAGCGACAACGGCATTGAAAAAGTTGCAGTAGATAATTTACCAGCCGGCGATTACAACGTTAATGCTGTTGACAGAGCGGCTGCATCAGCTACACTTACAGGAATTTACGGTTTCGATGTTGACAACTCGACATCCATAGAAGACATTTTAACTATCCAGACCGACACATCGAAGATTACGAATAACGCAAGTGTACTCTTTGAAGTCGTTGCAGTTGGAACTGACAGCGTGACGTTAAAGGCAACATCAAACGTTTTGACGACATCAGGCAATGTTGAAAATTATCTTGAAGATAACATTGTAATCACCAATAGCACAACCGCACTCGGAGAAAAACTCGGATTAGGCACTGACGGCGATTTAACTCAAGATCCGCCGGAAACAGCAATCTCAATGTCTCTTGACACAACATTATTAAACAAGGTCAGCGTCGGTGATAAGTTTGTATATAATTTTAAGGCTGATGTAACAACTGCCACTTCAGGAGCTGATATTCAAGTTACAGCAGAGCAAGACCAGGATTGGCCCTCCAAGTGGGGAGATTATGCAATCAGTGATAGCGATGGAGACTACTCAGTGGGCGGCCCAGTTCAGTTTGCAATTGATACAAGCGCGGCAGCTCCGACGGCCAACAAGGAAATTCACTTCCGCAATTTCTATCTTAACGGCGACAACGGAACAGTTTATGAGGGCGATATAATCCTCACGACTAACGATAAATTTGAAACATACACACCGGCTACCGACGGAGAAAAATTAGCTTCATTCACGGCAGCTTACATCGGCAAGACCGCGACCGGCGACACCAAACTTCGCGACCTTAATACATTCTGGAACTCATCAGGTGTATTCATGCTCGATACTCCGCAGACGATCACGATCTCTCAGGGCGACGGCCAGACAGCTACAGTAACTCTTTACGCAACTGATACGCTTCATGAGCTGGAGAACAAGTTCAATTATGCAATCGGAACTGAACTCGGCCAGGCTAAATACGTAACGGGCGACGGAGCAAGCAAGTTCTGCACGTTCGTAGAGAAGAGTACAGCTGATAGTCAGGGACTTGAAACAGTCGGCGGAACGTTCATGTTCAGGTCAATTCTTCCTGGCATGAAGGGAGATTTGACATTCAGCGGCGACGAGGATTTGATTAATACGTTCGCTCTCAACGTCGTAAAAGAAAGCTCAACTCCTGCGTTCAGGGCTTCAATCTATGATGCTCACTCAGGAACTCCGGTCGCCACGAACATAAAAGTTGCTGATAATCGCTTAATCGGCGTGCTTCATCCGAACGTTGATATCGAGTTCGACGCTATGGCCAATATCAAAGCTGAATGGAGCGAGGTTGACAAGAACTTTATCCTTCAGCCTGACACGACAGCTTACGAGGCAGTTATTCACATCGTCGACAGCTCTACAGTGTTCCAGATCGGCGCGAATGAGGGCGAGGATATTGCAATCGATATCGGCGATATGTCCTCAGGTTCACTCGGTGTTAACGCAATCAACGTTTCAACTAGAGAATCAGCTTCGAAGGCAATCGGCATAATCGACGCGGCAATCAACACGGTATCAAGCCAGCGTGCGAAAATCGGAGCTTATCAGAACGCTTTAGAGTACACAAGCGAGAACTTGACCACGACGATGACGAACTTGACGGCGGCAGAGTCCAGAATTAGAGACGCAGACATGGCCGCTACGATGATGGAATTTGTGAAACTGCAAATCCTCAACCAGTCCGGCACATCAATGCTCGCTCAGGCAAACCAGCTTCCGCAGTCAGTTCTCAGTTTGCTTCAAGGTTAAAAATAAAACTCCAACCCAGAAGGATCCGGCTAAAACGTCGGGTCTTTTTTTTTGCGCATAAAAACCTTTATATGTTGTATAATACTTTCACACATTCAAAACTTTTCACAAATTGGAGGAATTTATTATGGCTGTACGAGTTGCTATTAACGGCTTCGGAAGAATTGGCCGCCTTGCTTTCCGTCAGATGTTCGACGCGGAGGGCTATGAAGTCGTAGCGATTAATGACCTCATTGCACCGAAAATGCTTGCTCATCTTCTTAAGTATGATACTACACATGGACGCTATAACAAGAAAGTAGACTTCAACGACGAAGAACGCACAATCACAGTAGACGGCAAGACGATTAAGATTTACGAGGAGAAAGATGCCGCAAATCTTCCTTGGGGAGAGCTTAAAGTTGACGTAGTTCTTGAGTGCTCAGGTTTCTACACAAAGAAGGACAAAGCTGAAGCCCACATTAAAGCTGGTGCCCGCAAAGTCGTAATCTCCGCTCCTGCCGGCAATGACCTTCCGACAATCGTCTTCAACGTCAACCATAAGACACTTAAGCCGACCGACACGATTATTTCAGCCGCTTCATGCACGACGAACTGCCTTGCTCCTATGGCAAAAGCCCTCAATGACTTAGCTCCTGTCATCTCCGGATTTATGACGACAGTACACGCTTACACCGGCGACCAGATGATCCTTGACGGCCCACATCGTAAGGGTGATTTACGCAGAGCACGCGCCGCCGCTTGCAATATTGTCCCGAACTCAACAGGTGCCGCAAAAGCTATCGGACTTGTTATTCCTGAACTTGCTGGCAAACTCGACGGAGCAGCACAGAGAGTTCCGACACCGACAGGCTCAACAACAATTCTTGACGCAGTAGTCGAAGGCACATGGACAAAAGAGCAGGTCAACGAGCAAATGAAGAAAGAAGAGACCGAGAGCTTCGAGTACAACACTGACGAGATCGTTTCTTCGGATATTATCGACAGCACAGCAGGCTCAATCTTCGACGCAACACAGACAAAGTGCAAGCCGGTCGGAGCTGATAAGACGCTTGTTCAGGTTGTTTCATGGTACGACAACGAGAATTCTTACACGACTCAGATGGTAAGGACGATTAAGTACTTCTCTGAGCTTAAGTAAGTTTACGAGTATTAAGCTCCTTCCTGTGGAAATGGGAGGGAGTTTTTTTATTGTAAAATAGTGTAAAATATATTCACCCAATAATAAATTTTATAGACAGGAGAATTTTTCCCACATGACACAAGCCAAAAAGTTCTATCGCGTATTGTTGTGCTTAATTTTGCTCTCGTTCACAGTCAGCATATCTTACGCCGCGATGCTCAGAAGTCCCAAGTCAGACAACGATAACACAAGACGTTCCAGATATAGCCGCTCTTTTTTGCCTGAGAACGGGGATATTGCAGTCATCGCGGACTCTACGGATTCACAACATGCCGCAATGGCTGAAGCGATAATTATCGACCAGCTAATAGAGAACGGCTATCGTGTTGTTGATGACGCAAGACTTGGGAAAATTCACAGGGAAGCAGAGAGATCTAAAGCCGTCACAAGAGCTTTCGGCGGAAACGTATCGGGAATATCCAACATCGGCAAAAGTAACAAAGTAGCTGTTACAATTCTAGCCCGAGTAAAAGCAGGTATCCCAGAACGAAACGAGGCAAAATTATACACAGGGACAGCCTCAGTAACTATCATAGCAATAAATTCTAATGGGACTAAAACCGGCGGTAAAGTATTTCAGGGTAAAGCTGTCGGTTACACAATTGATGAAGCGCGCGAAAATGCCTTGACTTCAGCAATCCAGAATGGCATGGAAGAAATTTTATAGGAGGTATTTATCTATCATCATGAAACGCAAAATTTTGTTATTATCGGCCCTCGTTGTATGTTTATTTTTAGCTTGTGAAGCATCAGCACTTCCCCGTTTGGCAATCCGTGCATTCGAGAACAAAACGGACTCGCCTAATGTCCCTTCTGATGCAATTACCGATATGATGACAACTGAACTCGGAAGCGCAAGGATATTCAGCATATTTGAGCGTGAAAAACTTGATTACGTTACTGATGAAATTCGTCTAGGCCAATCCGGATTAATGGACACGTCAACAACTCCAAAAGTCGGCAAGCTCAAAGGTGTTCAGTATACTATGACAGGAGCAGTTACTCTTTATCATTATAATCTTAAGGCTGGCGGTGCATTTCTAAAGGCTGTGGGCATTGCTGGAGCCGCTAAGACCGGTTATGTTACTCTCGACATCAGAATAATCGATAACACGACCGGCGAAATCGTTTACGTCAACAAGGAAACAGGAAGCGCAAAACGAGCAGGAGGCGGAGCTGCGGCATATTATAAAGGTTTCGCGATCGGCGGAATGGGAGCATCATACGGAGGAATTCTCGCGGAAGCTACAAGGGATGCCGTAATGAAACACGTTGAAACGATGAGACAATATGACTGGGACTAATACTAATAAGGAGAAATTTTATATGTCAAAGTTTAAGCGAATTTTTATATTCTCACTTATCATCATAGCTTTAACCGTTTCAAGTTCATGTGCTATTGATATTTCGGAACTCACAGGGACATCACCGGTTGAACGCGTTCGCTTAGGAGTTATGAAGTTTGAGAGCAAGACTTATGACGTAACTGACAGGCAGGCCAGTGCTATAACTGACATTTTCGCTCGAATGCTTTTCAGGTCAAAGGGAATTCGGCTTCTTGAACGTGAAAAAATTGACAACGTCCTTGCAGAATTAAATTTAGGAATGTCCGGCCTAGTCGATGAACAAACTGCGGTTAAAGTCGGAAAACTCGTCGGCTGTGATTATATTCTCTTGGGTTCAGTAACTAATCTTGCTCGTGGAAGTTCGGGCATAGTCGTCCCGGCTTTTGTCGTTCCCGTTGCAATTGGCACAAGAAAAGAAACCGCTAAAGCTACGCTCGACATCCGAATTGTGAGAGTTGAGACCGGCGAGATAGTTTTTACTGACACGGCCGACGGTACAGCCGCAAAATCTGATACAAGCCTGACCGCTTACGGTGTAGGTCTGAACGAGTCGGAATTTGGAGGGCTTGAGGGAACAGCAATTGCAGATGCGACTTCAAAATTAGCTCCCAGAATTGAGAAGGCTTTAACGGGTGAGGATACATTGACGGAAATTTTTAAAGCCGATAAGAAATCAAGCAAGTCCAAATCCAAGAACACGGCTTCAAGCTCTAAAACTAAATCGTCATCATCTTCTTCGTCAAAGTCTAAATCCTCAAAGACAGCAGCAAGCAAGACATCCGCGAAAGAAATAACAGCAGCAAGTAAGCCTTCAGGCCTCACAATGTCATACGAAAATCAATCGACGGATCCAAACGACGTAATCAAGACATACGGGCTTCCTGTGGATAAGGCTCAAAAATTGCGAGAGAAGCACAAAGAATTAATATTACTGGGCAACAAGAAAATAGCTTATAACGGATATATTGACCTGGTTAATTCTTACGACAAGGATTATCTTGCCGCGTTCAGAGCTGGAGAAGTCGCACAAAATATTAAAGACTTCGATAATGCTAGAATTTGGTACGAGAAGGCTCTAGAAATTAACCCGGAATATCAGCCTGCACAAAAAGCAATAGCTAAACTTGATAAAGCTGCTTCCAGAAAACGAAGATAATAAAACGAAGATAATAAAATTGCATGCTCCTGCCTGATTGATACGGCGGGGGCTTTTTTGTTGCGTTATAATATTCCAAATTTCCCATAATGAAACAGGAGATGAATAATCTTTAATGAAAATTCTTCTAGGCCTTCTCGGTTTCCTCTCAGCCGTTGTTCTTTGCTCAGTTCTTCATGTTGCCAGTAACGTGTTCATTCCTCTCGTAATCGCATGGTTCATTCTCCAGATGTTAAGGCCGGTCATAAAAATTGCTAAAACTCTGAAATTTAATGCCTGGTGGAGTGTCGCTTTAGTCTTTGCAGTCTTGACGATAATCGGGCTTGCAGGTTTCAAGTTTCTTGCTGCTCAGTTTGCTGAGTTTGGACGTGTCCTTGAGGCTTATTCTGAGAAGTTAATTGAATGGTTCATGCATATCATGGAAATTTTGAGTATTTCTCCTGACACTTTGAAGAGTTTTAATCCGCTTGGAATGTTGCGCAGTGAAGCCCGAAATATTTCATCAAGTGTAATTTCTTTCGCCAGCAAATTTGTAATGACCTTAGTATTCTTGATGTTCATGCTTGTTGAAGCTCCGTATCTCGACGAGAAAATTAATAAGGCATTCGGGAAAAATTCAGGGCGCGTGAAAAAAATTCTCTCGACAATTTCCGAACAGGTCAGCCAGTATTTAAGCGCATTAACGTTAATCAGCTTTGCAACCGGAGTATGTGCGTGGCTTGTGCTTACAGTGCTTGATGTGAGATTAGCGGCAGGCTGGGGAGTTATGACGTTTCTGCTGAACTATATTCCTACGGTCGGCTCAATAATCGCGACATTTCCCCCCGTAATAATGGCAATAATTCAATTCTCGCCGGGATTTTTCACGCCGATTCTTGTGCTTGTTTCGCTCACGGCAATTCAGGTAACAATCGGGAATATTATTACACCGAAAGTTATGGGCGATAAACTTGGTGTAAGTCCTGTTGTGATATTGCTTTCATTATTATTATGGGGAACAATCTGGGGCATTCCCGGAGCTTTGTTGTCGACACCGATAATCTCAATCATAAAGATAATCTGTGAGAACATACCAATTTTACATCCAATAGCAATTTTAATCGGCAGCGGCGAATCCGTGAGAAAAATTCCTGAGGTGAAAACGCCTGAAGTTGTCGAGACGGTGAAAAAGAAATTAGCTGAGACGGCAAAAAAAGTTCATTTGGGGAAAAAGAAAAAGTAACAGCGTGAAAAAATAAAACTTGACGAATAAGCGATAAATTACTAAAATTATTGCTCGTTCAAGGCGGTATAGCCAAGTGGTAAGGCAGAGGACTGCAAATCCTTTACCCCCAGTTCGAATCTGGGTGCCGCCTCCATTTTTTTTTTACCCGTTTTTTATGTTTTCACACATTCCTTTTCTTCGATCGCAAAAGTTTTTCCGCACCTTTTGCATTTTCCATCCTGTCTCTCGTAAGCTGCGCGAATATCCTTAGGCCTGAACTTTCGCAAATTCAAGTGTTTTTCTTTGCCGTCTAAGATATACTCATAAATTCCTGATATGCTCGTAACGTCGTCATCGTCAATAGTTAACACTTCTCATCTCCTTACGGTAAACTTGAAACACTCTTTTTACCCAGTTTATTACGTTCTGGAAATACAGCCATAATTCCCCGCTCTCTGAATCATGCTGATGTCGGACCCGGTCCGTTACGTCTGCTGAAGATCTTTTTTGCGTCGGTCAGCCAAGTTCCAGGATAAACAGCATTTCTGAGTTCCTGCGGTGTCAACGGGAAATTTTTACGGACAGAACGAATGACTTATCACGCTGCTCATTGTCATAAATGTAAGGTCTATCACTTTTTCCATCTGTTTAGGGTTATATTTATCTAGACTTGTTATATTTCACGAGAAGAGCTATGAACTCGCGTAAAAGTGAATGAGGGGGATTAATTACGACGATATCAGCTTCCTTCAAGAGTTCGATGCATTCCGGGCTTCTAAAATCGCCGTCGCCTTTGAGTATTCGCAAATTGCAGCCTACGTTGTGTTTCAAGATATATTCGATGTCGAGCAGGTTTTTGCGTCCGTCTCCGTTAAAGTCTTCGAGTGATGTAATCTCCGCGCAATAGGGCTTACGTTTGGGAGCCGGAGTGTCTTCGTCGAATAATGAGAGCTGCTGCTGAGCGATGGGGCTTCCAGCGGAACAAGTTGCGATTAACTTTTTCAGTAAAGTAATGCCTGTAGTACATCAATTCGTTCGCGATGTTGTGAATGTCCGTGTAAAATTCGTCCTGCTGAGCTTTTGCCGCCTGTTGAAGTGCTTTGTTCTGGGGCATGAATTTTTCTCTACGTAAAATATAACATGTTATATTTTCTCGACAAAAAAACCCGCACGCTTTCACACGCACGGGCTTAATATATTAACTAGCCTAAAATGTCAGCTAAATCTTTTTCAGGTGTTGTAATCGGCGCAATGTTAAAGTTCTCGACAAGATACTTCAACACGTTAGGCGAAACAAAAGCCGGAAGCGTCGGACCTAAGCGAATATTCTTAATCCCAAGCGATAACAACGTCAGCAAAATACACACAGCCTTCTGTTCATACCATGATAGGACGAGAGATAAAGGCAAGTCATTAACTCCACACTTGAACGCCTCACTCAAAGCTAAAGCAACCTGAATAGCCGAGTAAGCATCGTTGCATTGGCCCATGTCTAAAAGTCTCGGAAGTCCGCCGATATTTCCCAAGTCCAAATTGTTGAAACGGAATTTTCCGCACGCAAGAGTAAGAATTATCGTATCAGCCGGAGCCTTCTTCACAAACTCGGTGTAATAATTCCTGCCCGCTCTTGCTCCGTCACAGCCGCCGACTAAGAAAAAGTGTTTAATTGCTCCAGACTTCACGGCCTCGATAACTTTATCAGCAACGCTAATAACCGCATTATGTCCAAATCCAGTTGTCAGGGTTCTGCCCTTCACGTCTTCTTTGTAGCCTCCAAGTTCCAGAGCACGAGCAATCACCGACGAAAAGTCTTTGTTCTCGTCAATATGCTTTACGCCCACAAACTGAACTAATCCCGTCGTGAATATATTATCAATATAATTTTTCTTGGGAGGCATTAAGCAGTTCGTCGTGAATAAGAATGCTCCGGGCGCATCGCTAAATTCCTTCTGCTGATTTTGCCAAGCCGTCCCGAAATTCCCCTTTAAGTGTGAATATTTTCTGAGTTCGGGGTAAGCGTGAGCCGGTAACATTTCGCCATGAGTGTAAATGTTAATTCCCTTGCCTTCGGTCTGACGCAATAATAACTCTAAATCCTTCAAGTCATGGCCAGTTATTACGATGAACGGGCCTTTTTCGATCGTCGTGCTGACTTGAACAGGAGAAGGAGCGCCGTAAGTCTCCGTGTTAGCTTTGTCGAGAAGAGCCATACACTTATAGTTAATTTTCCCGGTTTCAAGAACGAGCGGCAAAAGTTCATTCATCCCGTAATCTTCCCGGCCAATTCCAGCAAGAGCCTTCACGAAGAATTTATTCACGTCGTCATCACGATAGCCTAAAACTCGCGCGTGATAAGCATATGCCGCCATTCCTCGAAGTCCGAAGAGGATTAAAGACTTCAGCGAGCGAATATCCTCGTCAGCATTCCAGATTTTAGCCATGTCAAATATGTCTGACTTAGCACGTTTCGTGATAGCTTTCACAGTTTCTGAAGAAAAATTTACGTTCGTTACAGCCGTGAATAATCCATCGATGAATAAATCATAGTCATCACTTCCGGACATTGCCAGCGAGATTAAAGCTCCGGTTAAGTCGTCCTGAGCTTGAGAAGTTACGCCGGATTTTCCGCAGACACCGGCTGAGCCTGAACATGATTTACAATTTGCAGTCTGTTCACATTGAAAGCAGAACATAATTTTATCCCCCTCATAAAATTTTTACGCCAGCAAGTTTTTGACGAGTTCAGGAATTTTCGCGAGAGTTTCAGCGTCAGGGTTCCAGAGTGATTTTATTTCGCCGTCAACGACATTAAAGCCCGCTTCGGTCATCTTCTCACGCAGAATTTTCACGCTTTCTCCGCTCCAGCCGTAACACCCGAATACTCCTGCTTTCTTATTCTTGAACTTCAACTGTTTCAGGAACTCAAGCCAGCCCGCCATGCCTGATAAAATGCTGTTGCCAACAGTCGGAGAACCAACACACACAGCTTTAGACTTGAACACTTCGGTCATAATTTCGTTCTTGTCAGCTTTCGAGACGTTGAAGACTTTCACGACTGTATCAGGACTTTGACGCGCAATTTCGCCGGCGATTTCGTGAGCAATTTTTGCCGTCCCTTCCCACATTGTTTCGTAAGCTATCGTGATTTGATCTTCCTGGTAAGAATTGGCCCACTCAGCATATTTCGTTACGATTTGGAGGGGATTTTCACGCCAGATTGCGCCATGAGACGGAGCAATTATCTCAATGGGAATGTTCATGCCTACGACTTCCTGAATTTTTTTAGCGACCAGAGGCGAGAATGGATTTAGAATGTTCGCGTAATACTTCATTGCTTCCTTCCATAATAAACATTTATCGGCCTTATCGTTGAATAACTCTTCAACTGCATAATGCTGGCCGAACGCGTCATTCGAGAATAAAACGTTGTCGCCAGTCATGTACGTAGCCATTGAGTCCGGCCAATGTAACATTCTCATCTCAACGAAGACTAAACTTTTTCCGCTGCCAATGTCGAGAGTGTCTCCTGTTTTGACGATATGAAAGTTCCAGCCTCTTTTGCCGTATTGTCCCTCGATTGATTTTACGGCGTTGGCTGTGCAGTAAATCGGAGTGTCAGGAATTTCCGCCATTAACGCTGTGAGAGCTCCGGAGTGATCGCATTCACCGTGATTAGCAATGATGTAATCAATCTTGTGTAAGTCAATCTCACTCTTCAAGTTTTCGACGAAATCAAACCTGTGAGGTGTCCAAATTGTATCGATTAAGACTGTCTTGCCCTCTTCGATTAAATACGCGTTCTGACTTGAGCCGTTCATGATTGAGTAATCGTCGCCGTGAAATTTTTCGAGTTCCCAATCGATATAGCCAACCCAGCTGATATTATTCTTGATTTTCCTGCGCATGATGAATAAATTTTCTCCTTTCATTCGAGCGTTAAAAGCAACGCCATCTTGAAATTGCCTTGAGCTTTGACGTAATGCCTTCCGTTTTTCGCGAACCTAAAGTTTTCTCCGGCCTTAATGTGATATTCATTTCCTTCATAGCCGATAATCCCTTCACCGTCCAGAGCAAAGATTAAAGCATCTCCGGGCGCAGCATGTTCGGATAAGCCTGTTCCTTCACTGAATGCCATAACAGCAAACTTCATCTTGTCATTATGAGCAATGTCCATGTTAATAATTTTGCCTTCCTGATACGGGACAAGCTCCGATAACTTGAAGACTTCTCCGGGCTTTATTGCTTCGTTCATCGTAAAACCTCCTGAGCTAAATAAAATTTCCGTGTAAACGCTCTCGCTAAACGCCTTAACTCCGACGGGAGAATTTACAGGAGTGATTACGCATTCCCCTTCAGTGAGTGAACGCGAAAATATTTCAACTTGACCTGATGAGATTATTAATAACTTGTGATTGCTGTATAATTCCGGACTTATATCGCTATCTTTGTCGAGAGAAAAATACGTTATGACATTTTCTTCGTGATTATAAATTTCTCGTGAGACCGTGCAATTTCTTACTGGCTCGTTTTCGCTTTGAATGCTGAATACTTTTCCTAATGACATGATTAATTCCTGATGATATAAAAGTTTGGACGTAAATATATAATATTACGCGACAAAATTCGGTTGCAATGACCACACAGCAAGTGATGTAAAAAAGGGGTTATTTGTAATGTATATTCATGATTATGCTTCACCACTGGGAAAAATAATTCTCCACAGCGACGGCGAAAGTCTCACGGGATTATTCTTCAGCGATGATTCGACGGGAGAATATAAAGCTCTTCCGGTTTTTGACGATGCCGAACGATGGCTTGACGTGTATTTTTCCGAGAAATCTCCAGAGTTTACGCCTAAGCTCAAGATTACGGGTACAGAGTTTCAGAAGTCAGTATGTGAAATAATGCTTAAAATTCCGTTTGGACATGTCATGACTTACTCAGAGATTGCCGGAATAATCGCTAAGTCTCGTAATATTCCGAACATGTCAGCTCGTGCGGTTGGAGGAGCAGCGGCCCGCAATCAAATCTCAATAATAATTCCCTGTCATAGAGTTATCGGTACAAATGGAAAGCTCACAGGTTATGGCGGAGGAATTGACCGTAAGAAAAAGTTGTTGATGCTTGAAGGTGTTGACATATCAAAAATCCGTGCATGAAAATCACATAGTTACGTTATAATACTTTCATTCCAACAAAAATTTACTCTGAGGGGGGTAAAAATCACAATGGGAATGAGAGGAATTCACACATCGATTAACAACATTCGTCGTGCGGTTTTCGCTGAGGTCGCAAGATTATCGTATAACTATAAGCCTGGCGACTTGTCCGAGATGGAATTAATCCCGTATAAAATAATTCCCGGCGAAGTTTCGCGTTACAGGGACAGCGTATTTCTTGAGCGTGCGATCGTCAAAGAAAGAATGCGTCTTGCAATGGGATTACCTTTACGTAAAGCGTCCGAACATGCGCCAGTCTCAATGGGAGCAGAAGAGTGCGTTCATCCTGAGAAATATTATCAGCCGCCGTTAATCAACATCATAAAATTTGCGTGTCATTCATGCCCGGATAATAAAGTTGTCGTTACGGACCAATGTCAAGGATGTTTAGCTCGTCCATGTTCCCAAGTTTGCCCGAAAGAAGCAATAACTTTCTCGAACGGTAAAGCTCATATTGACGACACAAAATGTATCAAATGCGGCCGTTGCATGGGAGTATGTCAATACGGCGTAATTCTCAAAATGCAGAGACCTTGTGCGGTTGCGTGCGGAATGAAGGCAATAATTACTGACGAGTTCGGACGCGCTGAAATTGACCAGGAAAAATGCGTGTCATGCGGAATGTGTCTCGCTAATTGTCCGTTTGGTGCGATCGCCGATAAAGCTCAAATATTCCAGTGTATTCAAGCAATCCGAAGCGAAACTCCTGTTTATGCCGCAATAGCTCCAGCAATAGCCGGCCAATTCGGAAAAACTTTAACTCCTGAGAAAATGCGCGCGGCGTTTAAGGCGTTAGGATTTACTGACGTCGTCGAAGTTGCAATCGGTGCTGACTTATGCACACTTCAAGAGGCCGAAGATTTCGTGAAAGAAGTTCCGGAAAAAATCCCCTTCATGGGAACTTCATGCTGCCCGGCATGGTCGGTAATGGCAAAACGAGAGTTCCCGCAATATGCCGAGTGCATCAGCATGGCTCTCACTCCAATGGTCTTAACCGGAAGACTAATCAAGAAGGAACATCCTGAGTGTAAAGTTGCTTTCATTGGCCCATGTGCCGCGAAGAAACTTGAAGCCAGCCGTCGAAGTGTTAGAAGCGATGTTGATTTTGTCTTAACATTCGAGGAAGTTTTAGGAATGTTCGAGGCTAAAGAAGTCGATTTTGATTATCTCGAGAAAATGTCTGTTCCTGATAATGCAAGTGCTGACGGAAGGGGATTTGCTGTTTCCGGTGGAGTTGCTGAAGCCGTCTTGAATTGCATAAAGAATTTACATCCTGATAGAGAAGTCAATATTGAACGCGCTGAAGGTTTGAACGATTGCCGAAAAATGTTACAGCTCGCTAAAGCCGGAAAACGTAACGGATATTTGCTTGAGGGCATGGCATGTCCTGGCGGTTGTGTCGGAGGAGCAGGGACTGTTGAGTTAATCAATCAGGCGGCCGGAGAAGTTGCGAAAATAAAGAAAATCTCGAAGAAGGCTCATGCTTACGAGAGCGAATACGAGACAATTTTACCCGCGCTTGAAGAATAAAAATTGTGTGATATATTAATAATTAATCTCAATAAGATATTTTGAAGAATTTTCATGACTGAACGAAACACTAGACAAAAGCAAATTATTCTTGAGGCAGTAAGACGACGTGAGGATCACCCGACGGCTGAAGAAATTTATTCAGATGTCCGCAAACTTGATGACAGAATAGGCCGCGCAACAGTATACAGAAATCTTAATCAGCTTGCGAGGAACGGAGAAATTTCCAGCGTTGACCTTGTTCCTGAAGCAGTCAGATACGATCGAAGGAATGAGTATCATCATCATTTTTTTTGCGAAGTCTGCGGTTCAGTTAATGATGTTCCTGTTGAGTATTCCGAAGCTGAGGATAAAAAGCTCGAGGAATTGACGGGCTTTAAGGTTCGGAGGCATGAGATAATTTACAGGGGAATTTGTGAGAAATGTCTTGCTGAGATGAAAATTTTACAGGAGGGTTAAAACAATGGCGAACAAATACGCAGGAACACAGACGGAGAAGAATTTACAGGCGGCTTTTGCAGGAGAGTCGCAGGCTCGCAACAAGTACACATATTTTGCATCGAAGGCGAAGAAAGAGGGATTTGAGCAGATTGCGGCACTTTTCCTTTTGACTGCAGACAACGAGAAAGAGCATGCAAAGATGTGGTTCAAGGAACTCGACGGGATCGGCGACACTGCGGCGAACTTACTTGCAGCGGCTGAGGGCGAAAATTACGAGTGGACCGATATGTACGAGGGCTTTGCTAAGACTGCTGAAGAAGAGGGCTTCAAGGGATTAGCGGCAAAGTTCAGGATGGTCGCGGCAATCGAGAAGAGACACGAGGAGAGATACCGCGCATTACTCAAGAACGTTGAGGCTCAGGAAGTTTTTGCGAAGAGCGAAGTCAAAGTTTGGGAATGCAGAAATTGCGGACATATCGTCGTCGGAACGAAAGCCCCTGAGATTTGCCCGGTCTGCGCACATCCGAAGGCATATTTTGAGGTTCACGCCGAGAATTATTAATTATTAATCTTTATTGAGAATTGGCCTCCCCTGTGAGAGAAATCTTGCGGGGGAGTTTTTGTTAAAGCCAGAAATTATTAGTATAATTAGCGTAACTTGTTAAACATAAAAATTCATGAAGGAGAAAGATTTATTATGACACTGAAAGAAGAAGCCTATGCGTTGATTGACAAGCTGCCGGATAAAGTTATGGAGGATGTCTTACGGAGCTTGAAGGAGAAAGACAATGACCCTCGAACTTGGGAAACGCCGGAGCAGGAACAGGAACGGAAGAATAGAGAACGTGAAGAGAGCATGCAGGCATTTCGAGAACTTCAAGAAATGATAAGAACACGGCCCTTGCGAATTCCAGAGAATTACGAGGAAGTTTACGCTGACGTTATGGCTGAAAAATACGGGCTGGTGAAATAATGATGAAAATACTTGTTGATACGAACGTGATAATTAATTACCTCACGAGGCGCGAAGATAAATATCGTGCTTCGTCAATTGAGGTTATGGAGAGATGTGCGGCTAAAGAGATAGAAGGCTATGTAGCTTTTCATTCGTTATCCATAATCTGGTACACTTCCGGCAGAATGAAAGAGACAGAAGAAACCCGCAGAGAATGGCTTGGGCTTGTTTGTAAAATCCTCAAAACTGCATATGCTGAGCACGACGCTATTGTTGAAGCTGTAAATAATGTCGAATTTAAGGATTTCGAGGACAATTTACAGGATATTTGCGCCCAAAATGTTAATGCAGATTACATTGTTACGGTCAACACAAAAGATTTCGAGCATAGCAAGGTTAAAGCCGTAACTCCCGACGAACTCGTTCAAATCATCAATAATTAGTATTTCTTACCAATTTTTTGCTCAAGATACATCAGTTATTCAATTAAACAAAGATAATTTTGAAAATGATGTAGTTAAATCAGATAATTTATGGCTTATATTATTTTATGCTCCTTGGTGTGGTCATTGTAAAGCTTTCCATCCTCAATTTGAAAAACTTGCTAAATCAGTTAAAGGTGTATTTAAAATTGGAGCAGTAAACTGCGAAGAACAAAGAGAATTAGCACAAAAATATAAAATTGATGGATTTCCTACTGTTTTATTCTTTGGAGAAGATAAAACCAAAACAGTAGAATATGATGGAGATAGAAAAGCTGAAAAAATTGTTGATTTTCTTTTAGAAAAAGCAAAAAATGTCATTAATAATAAATTAACAGAAAAAAAGGATGAAAAAACTGATCTTTAAAAATATAGTTTATTCTACAAATATATAATAAAATTAAATTAATGAAAGATAAAAATTAATTTTAATAATGGATAATATCCACATATTTAATGGGGATTGGGGATTGGGGATTGGGGATTGGGGATTGGGGATTGG
>CALGHA010000122.1 GCA_937915835.1 uncultured Fretibacterium sp.
CTTCGTCCTTGAAACCCTTTGAGGCCGCTAACTCCGCTAATGCCTTGTAACCCGCTGTTAAGACTTCAATCTTCACCTTATCATCGCTGGAGACAAGCTCCATAAAAGTTTTCTCTGCCATTGTGAAAAATCCTCCTTTGAAAATTGAAAATTAAACGTTAAAAGCCCATCACCACATCGCATACCTCTTGGTTGGTCCCCCATCCGAACATACAAAACGCGCCGCCAGCTACTGCCTTGAGTTCGTCCGCGCTGAGTTCCTTCGCCTCGTCTACTTTGTAACCGTGAGCCTCAGCAACTTTCGCGACTGCTTCCTGATTGGCTTTAACCGCTTCGTCCTTGAAACCCTTTGAGGCCGCTAACTCCGCTAATGCCTTGTAACCCGCCGTTAAGACTTCAATCTTCACCTTATAGTCGCTGGAGACAAGCTCCATAAAAGTTTTCTCTGCCATGATAATTTTTTCTCCTTTCGGTGATTTCTTTTATCTTAATCAGAATTCCTTGTAAGATATCTGTGATTATACTCAAAAAAAAAAAATGTCAACTAACTCGGAAATAAATTTATGCTGCTTTATAAACCGTAAAAATTTCACATTGCCGAAAAATCAATTCTCATGTAAATTTATCGCATATAATTTTCAAACAGGAGGGCGTGTTATTTGCAGAAATTCGTAATTGTTGCGTATCTTGAACCCTCAAAATCTTTGCGGCCCCATGAACAGAAAGGCTAATCATGAGTGTATCTCTTTATCGCAAGTATAGACCTCAAAATTTCGCGTCAGTCGTAGGCCAGAAATCAGCAATCGACGTTCTCACAAGTTCAATCCTGAAAAATCGCGTCGGTCATGCTTATCTTTTCTCGGGCTCTCGGGGATTCGGTCAGCAGACTTCATAATCTCATCATTACTCACAAGAAATTTCATCATTGGCCGGACTTTCTTGCTTCACTATTAATCACTGGAGATTTCGCAATTGGCCGTGTTCTCATCATCAGTTACCGGATATTTCGCAACTTGGCAGGCATGCTTCACAATTCTTCAATCACAGGAGCTATCGCCGATGGTCTCGCTTCCCTCACTGTATCAATGATTTTCCTTATCCAGCCTCCGTAAAACATTTCGCATGAAGGCCTCGTTTCTCCGTCCTCGTCGCACATATAGCCAATCGCTAAACAGCCTCCTGTGCAATGTCTGGAGAATTTACACGCTCGGCATTTCGCGCTTGAGTTTATGAACTCGCTGACGTTCATTTTTGCCAGTCTTAAATATTCCTGAGAGTTCAAGCATTTTGATAAACTATGCTCGGTGATTAACGGGAAATTTTCAGCAAATTTCATCCCTGAAACTGGAATACACAGCAAAGCCCGGCCCTCTGGTGATATATATGTTGAAGTTCTTGCATGTCCACACACAAAATTATCAGGACTATAGCTCTCGTTGTAGCCTACAATCATGTATTTATCCGGGATTTTCGGAGTTGCAAGGAAAAATGACGCAAGCAATACTCTCATCGGCATTCCGTCAGCATAATAATATGGAATGTAATCTAAATACGTTTGAAAGAGTTCATGAAGAGTTATATTTTTATCCTCGCTGTGTTTCGCCCATTCTCCAATTTTCGCGGCATGAGAAATTTTTATGTGAGTTACTCCGAGCGAAGCTAGATGATTTATGCTCTCTCTTATCGTATGCTTGTTGCCAAGATGAATTGCCATTTCTGCCCCTGTTGGAAATCCCATATCACGGCATAATCTGAACGCGTTATTAACTCTCTCTTCAGCTCCGGGAATTCCCCTTAACCAGTCGTGCCAGCCGGAACCGTCATAACTCATGTTAAACTCCGGATGAATTTTGCGGTTATCTAGCTCTCGTAATAATTTCTCGTTCACTAATGCCCCGTTTGTGTAAATCTGCTGTATAGCTATTTTTCTCTCAAGTAATGCGTCAACAATCTCCAGAAAATCCCGACGGATTAACGGCTCACCTCCTGTCAATTGCACAGCCATAACTCCGCATTCTGCAAGCTCATCAACTATCTTCATGATGTCTTTATGCGAGAGTTCCGGCGCGTTGGCTTCTGGAGCTGACATGTAACAATGTCGACACTTGTAATTACATTTTCCCGTTATCGACCATTGAGCACTAGAAATATAACGCGTTCTATATTCCCGATACTCTTGAAACTCGCTAATCCCTTCTCCTTCTGAACACGCCGAGATTATCCCTTTTTGTTCGGCCTGATTGAGAAATTCCCTCATGTCGTCGTCGATTATTGGCAATGATAAATCAACTTTCCCGTTGCAATATTTCATAGCTTGAAACTGTTCATAATTCAGAAATTCCGAATGTCCCGTTTTAGTGTCAACCAGAGCATAAGGTAATTTTTCCCAACCACGCAAAATATAATTCTCGTTCAGTTTGTAATACATTAAATTTTCTCCCGTAAAAAAATTCGTTGACCTTTAGGCAATTTTTCTCAATCACACAAATATTATTCTCGTGATGTAAGTGCATAAAAAAATCTGCCGCTCCGTTAAGAACGACAGAATTAAACGCTAATTGAGTTAGAATACTAGATATTGACGCCGATAACTCCATCAATGCAAAACTGGTCAATACCGCCGACAAACGGGATGCACAAACTGCCGCCGCCAGCTACTGCCTTGAGTTCGTCCTCACTGAGCTCCTTAGCCTTGTCTGCTTTGAAACCGTGAGCCTCCGCAACTTTCACCATTACCCCCGCGAATGCCTTTCTAGCCTCTTCTTTGAAGCCTTTCTCCGCCGCTAACTTGTTAAGTGCGTTGAAGCCCTCAGCAAAAAGCTCTACCTTTACTTTTTCATCCTGTGATACGAGTTCTGCAAAATTTGCTGCCATAATAATTTTTTCTCCTTTCGGTGATTTTTTTTTATCTTAATCGGAATTCTTTGTAAGATGTCTGTGATTATACTCAAAAAAAAAAAAAATGTCAACTAACTCGGAAATAAATTTATGCTGCTTTATAAACCGTAAAAATTTCACATTGCCGAAAAATCAATTCTCATGTAAATTTATCGCATATAATTTTCAAACAGGAGGGCGTGTTATTTGCAGAAATTCGTAATTGTTGCGTATCTTGAACCCTCAAAATCTTTGCGGCCCCATGAACAGAAAGGCTAATCATGAGTGTATCTCTTTATCGCAAGTATAGACCTCAAAATTTCGCGTCAGTCGTAGGCCAGAAATCAGCAATCGACGTTCTCACAAGTTCAATCCTGAAAAATCGCGTCGGTCATGCTTATCTTTTCTCAGGCTCTCGAGGATGCGGAAAAACTTCTGTTGCAAGAATTTTTGCGAAAGCCTTGAACTGTGAACAGCGCGATAACTTTGAACCTTGCGGACATTGCCGAAACTGTCGGGAGATTACTACGGGTGATAGCCTTGACGTTATCGAGATTGACGGTGCTAGCAATAACGGTGTCGAGAATATTCGCGGCCTCAAAGAAAATGTTAATCTCGCTCCGTTCAATTCTCGCTACAAAATTTACATCATTGACGAAGTTCACATGTTATCAACTGGAGCTTTCAATGCCTTACTCAAAACTCTTGAAGAGCCGCCCGAGCACGTAGTCTTCATCATGGCAACAACTGAACCTCATAAAGTCCCTGTCACAATTCGCTCACGTTGTCAGCATATCCCCTTTCATAGCATTCAACCGGAGGACATTTTCACCAGACTTAAGGAAATTTGCGGGCTTGAAGGCGTTAATGCTGAGGATGACGCTTTACGGGAAATTTCGAGATTGGCCGACGGAGCCTTGCGTGATGCGCTTTCACTGCTGGAACAAATTATCTCGTCAGGCGATATTACATTAAAGAATGTCGAAAACGTTTTCGGTGCTGGAAGTCGTCCGGCTTTCGAAAGATGGATTAAGAATTTGCGGGAAAATCCGGCTGAGGCTTATTCCTCGCTAAAATCAATGTTCGACGCTGGAGCTTCAGGAATTAGAGTGTTCGAAGAGTTGTTTGCTCTCGTGAAAAATTTATGGCTAGTCTCAACTTGGCAGAATATCACTGACAGCCTCAATTTATCCAATGCTGAGAAGAATTTTCTCCTCGATGAAGCCCGGAACTGGAAGCCCGAAAAGTTACAGGCAATTTTACACGTAATCTTGAAGATGTTGACACAAGCAAGATTAGGCATTAAGAACGATATTTTGCTCGGAATGTTCATGCTGTATCTAGCTGGCGACGCTCCGAAACTTGAAATCTCACAGCCCGTAACTCAACTTACAGTGAATTTGCCGGAAGCTCTCAAGCCGGAAGTTAAGCAAGAAATCAAAGCACCTCAGGCCAATTCAGCGCTTAAGGAAAATTTATTGCAGACGGCTAAGTTGAAAAATTTTGTGATTTTCTGTGGATTATTCGACGCGGATTTTTATGAACAAAACGGAACTTTATTGCTCGATTTCGCTCATATCTATTGCTATAACGTCATGAGAGTTGATAGACGCGCCGCAACTTTACAGTCAATTTTCCCAAATTATGAACGAATAATGCTCCGTTATGGGAAAAATGAATATATTTGCCCTAAGTTCCCAAGTACACCGAAAACTGAAAGCCGCCAAGTTATGCCGAGAATTGAGCCTAAAATCGAAGTCTCAAGACAGGACGATACACGAGAACAACAACAGGAACAACATGAAACTAGCCGAAAAGTTACAGGTTCACCATTCGATAAATTTATTAGCGAATTAACATCTTTGGGAGCTAAACCGGAAAAATTGTTCGTTCGTGAGAATAAACCCGATGATGAGATTGATACGGAACAAGAAGGAGATAATGAATGACACTTCCATTTGTACACTTACACGTTCACACTGAATACAGCTTACTTGACGGCGCAATCAGGACTAAGAAACTTGCTGAAAAAGTCTCTCAATGGGACAATAAAGCCGTTGCTATTACGGATCACGGAGTTCTTTACGGAGCTGTCGAGTTCTACGAAAATTGCCGCGCTCAAGGAGTTAAACCAATTTTAGGCTGTGAGACTTACGTAATCCCAGAAGGCATAACTTCACAAAATAAAAAATATTATCACCTCATACTCTTAGCAGAAAATTTAACGGGTTGGCATAATCTCATAAAATTAATCTCAATCGCTAACACTAAGGGATTTTATTACAAGCCCCGAATTGACCATGATTTATTAGCCAAATATCACGAGGGTTTAATCGCGTCGTCAGCTTGTCTTGCAGGAGAAATTCCACAGTTGATATTGGCCGGAAATCTTGAACAGGCTGAAGCTCAAGCAATCTGGCATCGCGATACAATAGGTGAAAATAATTTCTTTCTTGAACTTATGCCGAACTCCTTACCCGAACAAAAAAAGGTCAACGCCGAATTAATAAAAATTTCGCGAAGAACAGGCATTCCCTTAATCGTTACGGGCGATGCTCATTATCTCAATAAGGAAGATTACGAGTGGCACAAAATTTTGCTGAAGATTAACACGCACGCTAAAGCTGACGATGACGCGTTCGGTTTCTCGGCTAATGATTTCTATCTGATGTCACCTGATGAGATTTACGAGAGATTGAGCGGAGAAGTTGACGACGATATTATCAACGAGGCTTTTGCTAACACAGTGAAAATTGCTGACAGATGCAACGTTGAATTACTCGAAAAGGAGAAACATTATTTACTGCCGAACTTGGACTTGAAAGAGGGGATTACACCTGACGAGGAATTACGAACGCGAGCGAGAAAGGGTTTAGCTGAACGGGGGAAATCTAAGCTCAAAGAATATTCTGACCGTCTCGAATATGAACTCGGCGTGATTACTCAAATGGGATTTTCTGCGTATTTCCTGATTGTCTCCGGAATTATTCAGGCCGCTAAAAATCGCAATATTCCAATCGGGCCCGGA
The DNA here is from genome assembly GCA_937915835.1 of uncultured Fretibacterium sp. Classification (GTDB taxonomy): domain Bacteria; phylum Synergistota; class Synergistia; order Synergistales; family Aminobacteriaceae; genus JAFUXM01. Next base: position 5,906 of record CALGHA010000122.1, read on the forward strand.
CGAGGTTCAGCCGCCGGAAGTCTCGTTGCTTGGAGTTTACGAATTACTGAGCTTGACCCCCTGAAATATAATTTACTCTTTGAACGTTTTCTTAATCCGGAACGAGTTTCAATGCCCGATATCGATACTGACGTTAGCGACAAGGGACGCGACGAGCTATTAAAATACATCTCTGACACTTACGGAAGCGACCACGTAGCACAGATTATCACGTTCGGACGAATGAAGGGCCGGCAATCCGTAAAAGATGTTGGACGTGCTGAGGGCCTCGACTTCGCTTTGATGGACAAGACCGCAAAATTAATTCCCGTAATGTGCAAGAGCCTTAAATCTGCAATTGACGAAACTCCCGAACTCAAAGAGGAATATGATAATAATGATACAGTTCATGATGTAATTGATACGGCCATGAACATTGAGGGATTAGCGCGACATACTTCACAGCATGCCGCAGGTGTTGTGATTACGCCTGTTCCGATTACTGACGTTGTGCCGGTTAAGAGGTTAAGCGCAGATGAAGGCTCAGAGCAGGTTGTTACTCAATTTACAATGGAACCCGTCGAGAAATTAGGCCTCGTGAAAATGGACTTTCTCGGCTTAAGCACGCTGTCAATCATCGAGGAAGCTATGAGGAATATTGCCAACAATCACAAGAAACTTCCTGACTTGAACAAGATTAACGACGAAATGAACGACCCGGCCGCGTTCAAGTTATTGCAAGAAGCCGACACAATGGGAGTATTTCAGCTTGAAAGCGACGGCATACGCTCAATGTTACGGAAGCTCAGGATTGACCGTTTCGAAGATTTGATTGCGGCATTAGCCATGTACAGACCAGGCCCGTTAGATAGTGGAATGGTTGACCAGTATATTGACTGCAAACACGGTCATGCTAAACCCGTTTATCCTCATCCCTTGCTCGAAAACGTTTTGCGTGAGACTTACGGCGTAATCCTCTATCAGGAACAAGTCATGCAATGCGCTTCAGTCTTAGCAGGTTATTCACTTGGTGAAGCTGATATTTTACGTCGTGCAATGGGAAAAAAGAAAGTCGAAGTTATGCAGCAACAGCGAGCGAAATTCTTAGAGGGAGCACAGAAAAATAATATTAATCCTGACACAGCCGGTTCAATCTTTGACAACATCGAGAAATTCGCGGGTTACGGGTTCAACAAGTCTCACAGCGCCGCTTACGCCCTAATCTCTTATGACACAGCTTATCTCAAGGCCAATTACAAGACTGAATTTATGGCCGCATATCTCTCAAGTCAGATGAAAGCCAAAAAGGAAGTCTTAGGTCATTATGTCCTTGAGGTCAGACGTTCGGGAATTCCTGTTTTGCCGCCGGATATTAATTCTTCAATGGAAAATTTTACGGCCGTCGGTGAAGTAATAAGATTTGGGCTTGGTGCGGTCTCCAGAGTTGGCCATAACACAATCAAGATGATTATTCGTGAACGTGCTCAAAACGGAAAATTTTTATCACTCTGGGATTTCCTGAAACGTATTGATATGAGTCTGATGAATAAAGCCGTAATCGAAAACTTAATCCATGCCGGAGCCTTTGATGAGCTTGATAATAACCGAGCAAAGTTGATTAAAGCTCTTCCGAAATTGCTTGAAGCTGTACAAAGTGTTAATGCCAGCAAGAAAACTAATCAGCTCTCAATATTTGACTTCGACGATGAGCCTACATCAGGACTAAACGAACCTGATATTCCAGACTGCAAGCCTTATGATGAGCACGAAAAATTGACGCTTGAAAAACAGGTTACAGGGCTTTACATTTCCGGACATCCATATGAAAGCTATCAAGAGAAATTATCGCCGTTCACGAACTGTAAAATCTCGGACTTGCAATATTGGGACAAAAGGAACGAGAACATTAAAGCCAGCGTCGGAGGAATTATCACCTCAATTAACGAAAAAAGCACGAAGAAAGGCGGCATCATGAGCATCATTCAGCTTGAGGATAATGAACAGAGTATTGATGTAGTCGCATTTCCCGGAGCATGGCAGGAATACAAAGATTTTGTGAAAATTGGATTGGCCTGTGTAATTGAGGGAAGAATTGACGAGCGAGACCAGATTGTTCCGGATAAGATTGTTCCTGTTGATGGGCTTGAAATGAGGGCGCACAAATACGTGAAAATAATCATAAATATCAATAACAGTCTCAGCATGAAGAATTTCATTCGCGCGTTAAACGGCTGTAAAGGAAAAACAAAAGTTATCTTGGAGCTTCGCGATGGCGAACAAGTCGGAGTATATGCCTTGAATAATTGCACTGTTGAGCCTGAAAAGTTGAACGAGGCTTTGAGCGGGATTATGCCAACTGGAAGTTTTGAGATTGCTTCATGAGGACTTGAGGCAAAACTTTCTATTTTTATATTCAATTTTTATATTAACACAAAGAACTTGTATAATTTCATCATCACATTCAACCACTACACTAAAATTTTGCTTATAAGGGGGAAACTCTATCATGTTCGTAAAAATCGTATGCACAATCGGACCGGCCAGTGATAATTACGAGACGTTAAAGTCAATGGCTGAAGCAGGAATGAACGTAGCGAGATTAAATTTCTCACACGGAGATTATGAAGGTCACGAGAAAAAGTTAAAGCTGGTACGTCGAGTTGAACGTGCTGTGAAGAAACCGATTGCGGCATTACTTGACACTAAAGGCCCGGAAATTCGGACGGGACATATGCAGAACGGGGAGATTAATTTAGTTCAGGGAGCGAAGATTACTCTTGTTGCTGGTGATGTTGAGCCGTTTGAAGGAACTCCTGAGAGAATTTACGTGAATTACAAGCTCTTAGCTCAAGAAGTTACGCCCGGCCAAAATATTTTTATCGATGACGGAGCTTTAAATCTTGAAGTTGAGAGCGTTGAAGGCGATGAAGTTCACTGCAAAGTCATAGTAGGCGGACCGTTGCGCAACACTAAGGGAATAAATTTACCCGGAGCGGATATAACTTTACCTGCCTTGTCCGAAAAAGATAAACAGGATATAGCATGGGGCATTCAACACGGAATGGAATATCTCGCTGTATCGTTCGTGAAAACTCGGCAGGATATTGTTGATGTCAAGCGTTTAATCCAGTCTTACGGCGGGAATATGAAAGTCTTAGCGAAAATTGAGACCAAACAGGCCGTTGATAATATCGCTGAAATCGTAGATGTAGTTGACGGCGTAATGGTTGCGCGCGGAGATTTGGGCGTTGAGATTGCGACGGAAGATGTGCCGTTAGTCCAGAAAAAAATCATCGAGATGTGCCGTGTCAGAGGAAAAGTTGTAATCGTCGCTACTCAGATGCTCGACAGCATGATACGCAATCCCAGACCGACCAGAGCCGAAGCCTCCGACGTAGCTAATGCCGTTCTTGATGGGACGGACGCGGTTATGCTTTCAGGAGAGACAGCGAGCGGGAATTATCCGGTTCAAGCGGTTTCAACGATGAGACGTATAGTTGACAAGGCCGAGAAAGAATTAGAACTCTGGGGAAATCATAAGAACAATGAGCAAAACCCGTTGGACTTATGGGGAATTGCTGTGCCCGATGCAGTTTCAGGAGCGGCCGTGTTGATAGCTAAGCAGATTAAAGCCCCTGCGATAATTTCACTTTCACGTTCAGGACTTACAGCGCGAATGATAAGCAAGCATCGTCCGGAATGCCCGATTTTAGGCGTTACACCCAGCCAGCAAACATGGAGGGAATTAGCTTTATGGTGGGGAGTTCAGCCTGTTAGACTTTCGGAGATGGCGGATATTAACGTTGCCGCGCGTGAAGCCGTGAATGTCTGTGTTGCTCAAAAACTTTTGCCCGAAGGTGAACTCGTCGTAATCACAGCGGGTGTCCCAGTTGGAAGGCCAGGAAGTACGAACGTTGTCGAAGTGTTGACGACCGGAACAGTTTTACTCTCAGGAACGCCATTATTGCGGAAGAACGCGACGGGTAAGATATGTATTGCACGAACTCCTGAAGAGGCATTAACGAAGGCAACAGAGGGCTGTATTCTTGTTGTGAGGCAGTTGAACGAGGCATATCGGCCAATTCTGGACAAGGTCGGAGCGGTTTTGTTCGAGAGCGGATTATTATTTGCAGAGGGAAATTCTTTAGCGATTGATTATAACTTGCCGGCAATTGTCGGAGTTGCTGATGCTTTCTCAACGTTGATGGACGATGATATTGTCTCGATTGACGGAACACGCGGCCTTGTATATCGCGGAGTTGTGAGGCTGGTGGAGTAAGTTGCTTGCTGACTTTCGCAGTTTAATAGACATTGCAATAGTCTCGTTCATAATTTACAGAATACTTGTTCTCTTAATCGGGACGCGTGCGGTTCAGCTTGTGAAAGGAGTATTTATTCTTGCGTTGCTGGCGTTTGGAGCAAATTTCCTGAGATTGAGATTATTGCAATGGTTTATAGGAAATGCATTATTAGCGCTGAGTTTTGCAATCCCTATTGTCTTTCAGCCGGAGTTACGGAAAATGCTTGAGGAATTAGGCAAGGGACAATTTTACTTGCTCAAGCGTCAGATGAGTTCAGACGAGGCGGAAATGCGGGTTCATCAGATTACTGGAGCGTTAAATTATCTCAAGGCACATAAGATTGGGGCATTGCTTGTGTTTCAACAGGACGTAGGCTTAGGGGATTATTACAAGACAGCAATACACTTGAACGCGCAAATCACGCAGGAATTATTAATCTCTATATTTTGGAAGGATAACCCGTTGCATGACGGAGCAGTAATCCTCGACAAATATAACTTAATCGCTGGCGGCTGTTACTTGCCTTTAATCGACGCTCCCGAAATTTCCCGCTGGTATGGAACTCGTCATCGTGCGGCGTTGGGAATATCTGACGTTTCGGACGCAATGGTCTTCATAGTGTCAGAAGAACGCGGAGATGTCTCATTAGCTTTCAAGGGAAAACTTTCTAAGAATTTGAAGGAATTCCAAGTTGAGAAGTTATTAATGCATTATTTCGTAGGCGAGCAGGTTTTAACGGGCTGGAAGAAGTTTTTGCATTCATTCTCGGGATTATTCTGGGTAAAGCCTCAGGAGCAGAAGACAGGGGGCCTTGTTGAATGAAATTTATCACGCGATTAAAGAATTTCGACATTGACGACCTATTAGCTTCGCCGTTATTTCTGTGGGTAGTGTCAATAATAATCTCAGTTTCGATGTGGGTATATGTTACCGGAATGGATGAGAGCGCATATATTACGCGAAAGTTTACGGCTGAAATTGACTACAGAGGGCTTGACACTCAGGCGATGTTACGCGGCCGGACATCAGAAGTTGACATAGAAATTCGCGGTCCAGAGCAAGCGATGATGAGGTTAAATTACGACGCGATTAACGCTTATGTTGACGCTCGCAATTTAATTCCAGGCACCAAGTACACAGTGAATGTTAATGTAGAAGTTCCCGGAGATATTACGTTAGTATCATGTGTTCCGTCACAAGTAACGCTTGATTTAGTCCGTCAAGTTTCGCGCTTAATGACAGTCGAGACGATATTGCCGCAAAATTTACCCGAAGGACAATACATAGAGGGAGTTGAAATAATCCCCAAAGAGGTAGCAATTCGCGGAGCTGAGGACGACGTAGCGAAAGTAGGCAGTGTAAGAATAACGCCGACGATTGAGGAGCTGCAAGCTAGTGAGAATTTATTATTGTCCGTGAGGTTTAACCAGTCAGAGGCATTTGACGGTAATGTAACGATTGAGCCTGCGCAGGTAAGATTTCGGGGAAACTTAGTGCGCGGACTTCCGAGAAAGCGAGTTCCTGTGAACGTGAGATTAACGGGAAAACTTGACGCTGATTATCAAGTTCGGAGCATAATCATAGACCCTTCGGAGATACAGATTGAGGGAAGTGCAGAGGACTTAGCGAAGGTTGAGGCGATAGACACTGAGTTTATAGACATAACGATGTTAGAGACAGACAGTGTAATGGTAGCGCCATTAAAAATGCCAGATATTGCGGGAATTAGTCTTGTGAACGCGTCGAGTGTGAAAGTCAGCTTGCAGTTAGGAGAGACGCGAGCCGAGAGGATGTTTGCGAATATACCTGTTGAGTTTCGCGGAGTTGAGACTGGTCAAAGCTGGATATGTTCACCGGCGAATGTCAGTGTAACAGTTGAGGGTCGGCCATCATTAATTGAGAATTTCGACGCTGAATTGAAAGCGTATGTTGACATGAGCAATATTTTCATGGCACCTGTAACTTTGCCCGTTCGCACGGAATTAATCTCAGGTGATGAGTTCCGAGTAAGTCGTGTTGAGCCGGCTAATGTAACAGTTAATAATTTATCAGCGCAATAAATTTTTCTCCCCTTTTGCTTAGTCATGAGGGGGGAATTTTTATGTGAGAAAAGCGGTAACGTGAGCATAATCAACATGGGAGGGAAAAATGAGTATTGCTGACTTAGAGGCAAGGGCTGAGGCTGGAGATGTTGAGGCTCAAAATGAGCTTGGGGAAATTTACGAGCTTCGAGAAGAATACGTTCAAGCTGTATATTGGTATCATAGGGCGGCTGAAAATGGAAATTCGGCGGCACAAAATCAATTAGCCATGATGTATTACTTAGGTCGCGGCGGAGTTTCAAAGGACAACAAAAAAGTACTTTATTGGCTTCGTAAGTCAGCAGAGCAGGAAAATCCTAAAGCTCAAGCTAATTTAGGCGCGATGTATTACATAGGAGAATGCGGGCTTCCTGAAGATAAGACACAGGCCCTGTATTGGTATAAGAAAGCGGCCGAACAGGAGGAGTCTTATGCGCAAGTTCAATTAGGCAGAATGTATTATTCTGGTGAGGGCGGCTTAACAACGGATAAAGTTAAAGCGGTCTTATTATTTCGTCAATCAGCTGAACAAGGGAACCCCTATGGGCAAGATGAGTTAGGGTATGCGTATTACACTGGAGACTGCGGATTATCAGAGGATAAAAAGCAGGCGGCTTATTGGTTCAGTAAGTCGGCAGAACAAGAAAATCCAGACAGCCAGTATATGTTAGGAATTATGTATTTAGACGGAGAGGGCGGCTTAAAATGGGATCCAGTTAAAGCGCGTTCATTGTTCCAGAAATCAGCCGAACAGGGAAACCCTTACGCTCAAGCTGAATTAGGAGATATGTATTATTCGGGTGAACACGGATTGCCTGAAGACAAAGCCCTAGCCGATTATTGGCATCGACAAGCTCACAAGAACCCCATATATGAACAAGAAGAGCAGGCTTTTTCAGATTTCATGATGGTTATGATTATTACGAGGACCCAGAAAATCCGGACGTTCAGATGTTCGGAAGAAAATAAATTAAACAGGGAAGGTAAAATAAATTTTGAGTAAAGAACGTAAATTATTCGGGACTGACGGAGTTAGAGATTTAGCGAACTCCGGAAAAATGACACCAGAAATCGCATTAAAACTTGGCCGGGCATTTATCAGGTTTAATCACGGCAAAAAAATTATCATTGGCCGAGATACACGTTTAAGCTGTCGAATGCTTGAAGGCGCGTTATATTCCGGGATGAGTTCAGAGGGTGCAAATGTCTTGTTAGCCGGAGTAATCCCAACGCCAGGAATAAGTTACGCCGTGAAGGAGTTACATGCTGACGGAGGAGCAGTAATCAGCGCGTCTCACAATCCAGCGGAATACAACGGGATAAAATTTTTAGGCTCAGACGGCTGTAAACTTTCGGACGATGAGGAACTTGCGATTGAAGAATTAGTTTTTGCCGACGAACGTAACACAAGCCCTGAGATTGGGAAAATTCACGACGCTCCGGAACTCGTGAGGGATTACGCGAGACATATTGCTCACATGCTGAACAATGACGCTGTGATTGATAATGTCGTCTTTGACTGTGCAAACGGTGCGGCAAGTGAGAGTGTTCCTGTTTTGATTGAGCATTCATTATTCTCACGTCTCAACACTCAGATAATCGCGAATAAATACACCGGCTTGAATATCAATAAACTTTGCGGAGTTATGCACATGCAGAATTTGTGTGATTACGTCGTGAAGAATAATTTATCGCTTGGATTTGCCTTTGACGGCGACGCTGACAGGGTATTAATTTCTGACAAGTTCGGAAGAATTATCGACGGGGACATAATTTTATGGGTATTAGGCCGCTGGCTTTATGGCTTGAACGGGAATAATCAAGTTGTAGTTACAGTGATGAGCAACATGGCACTTGAAGCCCATTTAGCCGACGAGGGAATTAAAACTTTACGCTGCCCGGTCGGAGATAGATACGTTCTTGAGACAATGAGAGCGTCAGGCGCAGGCTTAGGCGGAGAACAGTCAGGACATATTATAGCGAGCAAGTTTACATCAACAGGAGACGGACTTTGCACAGCTGTATTATTCTTGAACGCTATTAAAGATTTGGGCGAGGACATTTCGAGTTTAATTGACCGTTTCGGGCGTTATCCGCAAAAGCTCACGAACTTAACGCTGAAGAAATCCCGTGAACTTGTTGACATGGAAGCTATTAACGAAATCGTGAAGGATTATGAAGCAAAAGTTTCACACGGCCGAATTTTCATCAGGACATCGGGGACAGAGCCGTTATTGCGAATACTTGTTGAAGCTCCGGAGAAAAATTTAGTCGATGAACTTTCTGAAATATTATCATCGAGGCTTGAAGAATTTTGCTGATTTCCCCCTAAAAAGTTTATGAGAGGAGAATTAATCATGACTGTAAAGAAGTGTTTATTTCCGGTAGCAGGATTAGGGACGCGATTTTTGCCGGTTACTAAGGAAATTGCGAAGGAGATGCTCCCGTTAGTCAATCGTCCGATAATCTCATATGGAGTTGAAGAGGCATTAGGCTCCGGCTGTGAGGAAATTGTGATGATTACGGGCCGAGCGAAGCGTTCAATTGAGAATTACTTTGACCGTTCATTTGAGCTTGAGGATTTATTATTACGACGCGGCAAGAAGGAATTATACGACAAGATGATAGCAATTTCGGAATTGGCCGAGATATTATACATTCGTCAGCGTGAGCCTTTGGGACTTGGACATGCTGTGTTATGCGGTGAGCCTGTATGTTCGAGTGAATATTTCGGAGTAATTTTGCCAGATGACGTATTTATTCATCATGAGCCTGTTTTGTCGCAATTGATAAAAGTTCATGAGAGATTAGGCGGAAGCGTTATTGCTCTTGAACACGTTGAAGATGAGGACGTTTCACGTTACGGCATAGCCTCAGGAGAGGAAATCGAGCCGGGAATTTTCAGGATTAATGACATGATTGAGAAGCCGAAACTTGAACAAGCTCCGTCGAATTACGCGATAATGGGGCGATATGTATTGTCGCCTGAGATATTCCCGATATTACACTCACAAGGAACAGGAGCGGGCGGGGAAATTCAGCTTACCGACGCTTTAAGAACGTTGGCAAAAACTGAGCCTGTTTACGGAGTTGTGTATAAGGGGCGAAGATTTGACTGCGGAACACAAAAGGGTTGGTTGTCTGCGAATATTCAGCTAGCATTAGAGGACCCGGAACTGCGAAAAATGATCTTGAAAGTTGTAGAAGGGAAATAAAAATTTGAAGCTGGAAAAATTTTCCTGGTGGTTTGACGGACTGCCGGGAATTTTTTTGTCGTGTGATAGAATATTTCTAAGTTCGTGATAATGTATCTCACGTTACTAGGGAGGCCCCCGACAATTTCAAGCCGGGGGGTTGTCGCTGGGTACTTCAACATGCCCCGGCCTGAAAGGGGTGAGAGTTGTGAAAGAGTGGACCGAATTCCTTAAAGCAATCGCAAAAGTTATTTATGCAATCGCTCTCCTCATTAACTCGATAAAGAAGAAGTAATGCACCAATAACTATTTATCGTTTCCATTCTGGTCTCGTTGGTTAAGGGTGCCGCCTTAGCCGACAGCCAGCATTTTTGTCCGCAGCTTCCCCGGACGCTTTCAATTATAGCATACCGAAGGGATAACAAATCACATATGCAAAAAGTTTTCAAAGTTCAAGAGGCCTATTCTGGCGACGCAATGAAGGGGCATGCTCGCATTCATCCGGACGACATGAGGGAATTAAATCTTAGTGAGGGTGATTTAGTCGAGATAACGGGCAAAAAAACGACGAGTGCGCGAATATTCACAGGAGATAAAGAAGCAGGACGAGGAATAATTCAGATTGACGGCTTAATTCGCGAAAATGCCGGGACTTCGCTTGACGAGAATATAACTCTTGAGAGCAGTATAAATTATCATTTTGCCGGGAGCGCGACACTTCAGCCGTTAGGGGACGTGAAATTGACGAGCAAGGAGAACGACGCGGCTTATATTTCATCAATGCTTGAAGGCCAATCCGTGAGGACAGGCGACAGATTGCGCGTAAACTTTTTCGGAACACGAGTATGCGATTTCCAAGTTACAGCGACAACGCCCGACGGAACAGTGATAATCAACAAGTCGACATACTTAAACATTCTGAAACCGTTAGAGATTAAGCAGGTTCACAAAGTTACGTATGAGGACATTGGCGGCTTAAGCTTCCAAATTCGCAAAGTTCGAGAGATGATAGAGCTTCCGTTGAGATTTCCTCAAGTTTTCGAGCGATTAGGTATTCAGCCTCCGCGCGGAGTGTTATTATACGGACCTCCCGGAACAGGAAAAACTGTAATAGCCCGTGCAGTTGCGAATGAGACGGATGCATGGTTTACGCATATTTCGGGTCCAGAGATAATCGGGAAATTCTACGGAGAAAGTGAAGAGAGATTACGCAAAATCTTTGAGGAAGCTCAAGACCGAGCGCCGTCGATAATATTTATAGATGAGATTGACGCGATCGCTCCCAAGCGTGAGGACATGGGCGGGGAAAAACAGGTTGAACGTCGTGTAGTCGCGCAATTGTTAGCTTTGATGGACGGTTTGAAATCGCGAGGACAATTAATAGTAATCGGAGCTACGAATATTCCCAACTCGTTAGACCCTGCTTTGCGTCGTCCAGGACGTTTTGACCGAGAAATTTCTATTCCAATTCCCGACAGAAAAGGCAGACTAGAAATTTTACGTATTCACACGCGCGGAATGCCTTTATCAAGCGACGTTGACTTGAAGCGAATTGCTGATTTATCGCATGGATTTGTCGGAGCTGATTTAGAAGCACTTGCGAAGGAAGCGGCGATGTCCTGTGTTCGAGATATTTTGCCGTATGTGAATTTTCATGAGCAGGAAATTCCGTATGAGCGTGTTGCAAGTCTTGAAGTCAGCATGAGACACTTCATGAACGCGTTACTTGAGACCGAGCCGTCAACAACCCGTGAAGTTTTCGTTGAGCTTCCAGACGTGAGCATGAACGACATCGGCGGCCTGGAAAATATCAAGACGGAATTAATGAATGCTGTAACGTGGCCGTTGAAACACTCAGAAATATTTGAACGTTATGAAATTCAGCCGGTGCGTGGAATTTTGCTTTACGGAAAATCCGGAACTGGAAAAACTTTATTAGCGAAGGCATTAGCTCACGACAGCGGAGTAAACTTTATCAGCGTCCAAGCCTCAAACATTCTTTCTCGTTATCTTGGTGAGAGTGAACGTGCTTTACGGGAAATTTTCAGGATAGCCAAGCAGGCCGCACCGTCAATAATTTACGTTGATGAGATTGAAGCGTTATTCCCCGAACGAAGCGAGAACTCATCAGTTTTTGCGTCGACCGAGAGCAGATTAACCGGCCAATTTTTAGCGCAAATGCGAGGGATTGAGGAGTTGAACGGAGTTACGGTTTTAGCTTCGACGAATAGAATTGACTTGCTTGATAAATCGTTATTGACTTCCGGAGTGTTTGACCTGAAATTTGAATTGCCATTGCCGGACGTAAAAGCTCGCGAGGAAATTTTCAGGATAATTCTCAAGAAGAAGCCGTTATCCGACGACGTGAATATCTCAGAATTGGCCGAACTTACAGGGAAATTCACGGGAGGAGATATCGCGTTAATCTGCCGGCGTGCCTCAATGGAAGCGTTAAAGGCTGACACGAATAATTTCGTGATTACGCGCAAAAACTTTGACGACGCTTTGAAGCTCATGAAAGTATGCTAGAGATTATTGCTGAAGAAAATTATTCTCGTCTTGATGTATTTTTATGTGAAGAGTTAGGATTATCGCGAAGTCAAATTCAGAAGCTCATCAAGAATAAAAATATAACGTGTTCTATTAAACTCAAGCCCTCAATGAAAGTTTCGCAGGGTGAGAAATTTTTTGTGGACATACCGCCGTCTGAGAATTTGACGCATCTTGAAGCTGAGGATATAGATTTTGACGTAATTTATGAGGATGAATATTTGCTCGTCATCAACAAGCCATCGGGATTAGTCGTTCATCCAGCTCCAGGAAATTGGCACGGGACATTAGTAAACGGCTTAGTTTATCGTTATCCGGAGTTAAAAGCTCTGCCGAATTTTCTTAGGCCTGGAATAGTTCACAGGTTAGACGCCGGGACTTCGGGCTTAATGATTGTCGCACGGACGCAAAAAGTTATGTTAATGCTTCAGGAAATGTTTAAATTGCGGGAAATTCACAAGAAGTATCTTGCTCTGACGCACGGAACTCCGGCAAAACGCGAGGGAATTTTATCCGGGCCAATTGACCGAGACCCGAATAATTTTTTACGCATGGCAATTGTCGAGAACGGTCGGCCATCATTAACCGGCTATAAAGTTCTGTGGAGCCGCAATAAATATTCGTTGATTGAGTGTAATTTATTCACAGGCCGAATGCATCAGATACGTGTTCACCTTTCAGCGTTGGGATGTCCATTAGTCGGCGATAATTTATACGGAACGAACGACGAGAAATTACCGCGAGTATATTTGCATTCATGGAAGCTGGAATTTACGCACCCGATTACGCAGGAGAATATGAGCTTTCGACGGAATATAACGAGTGATTTTCTTGATTTTATCGCTGATTTGAGGGATTGAGATATAATTAGCAAAAACTTTTCCGAATATGACAGAAAGGATATAAATATGAGATTACGAATAAAGCGTCAAGATTTCCTGAGGAGCTGGCAAATCGCGGAGAAAGTAACAAACGCCAAAAGCACGCTTGAAGGAGTGAAAGCCGTATTAATTAAGGCAGACGAGGACGAAAATGGGAACGGAACAGTTACCCTTGAAGCTACAGATATGAAGTCTTATGTTAGGTGCAAGGCTGAAGGAGTTACAGTTGTTGAGCCTGGTACAGCTTTAGCAAATGCGTCTATTCTCGGAAGCATGATGAGAAAATATTCCACTGAAGAATTAGAGCTTGAGTTTAACAGTGAACGAGGATTATTTACTTCAGGTACCAGCAAAATAAGAGTAGCAGGAATTGCCAGTAGTAATTTTCCCGGAGTTCCCGAAAGTCAGGATGCTGAAATGATATGTGAGATTATGGCTTCGGATTTAGCTCGTATAATTTCAGAGGGAAGCAGTGCGAGTTCTATGCCTCAGGATTTCCCGAAATATATGGGAACATGTTTACTCAAAACTGAGGAACAAGCATTAAAAGTTGTCTCGACTGATGGCAAAAGATTATCCAGGTCTAGAACGTTTTGTACGGTTATGAAAGATGAAGATTTACTGATTGCTGCCCCTGCCTTAAAGGAACTGGGAAAAACTATAGCTTCATACGGTGAAAATGTTGTTTCGATATTGGCCGAAAGTGCGATGATCTGGTTCAGGCTTGAAAATGTAGAGTTTGCAATCAGACGTATTGAGTCAAATTTCCCGAACTATGAACGCATTCTCAACGATGAAAAACGTACAGTAATGCGAGTAAACTGCGGAGAGTTATCAGCAGTACTTGACAGGATAGATATTATTGCGAAGACTACTCCGGCTCATATTATGGCGATGGCTATTCAGACGAACGGACAAGTCAGAATTACTGCGCGTGCTCCTGATGTTGGAACTGCTGTAGAAAATATGCATGCAGAAATTGAGGGAAGCTATATTCAATTGGGCTTCAATGTTGGCTATTTCCAGGATGGATTGAAAGCAATGGGGGCCGGCGAAATTGTTATCGAGTTCAGCGGCGAGGAAGAACAAGCCAGAATGTATAGGGACAGCTCAAATGATTTTCTGTATATGTTAATGCCTGCGAGATTAAGCATACAAGATGCCATGACAGAAGAAGAAATTGGAGACTTCAGCCGTAACATGGAAGAACCTGATGATGTTTCTTCGGAGTCGGAATACCAAGAGCCTGAACAAAATTATCAGTCTGAGCCGGAGCAATCTGAGCAAAATAATTATGGCCAGGAAAATAATTATTAGCGTTGAGATTTGATTACAGCGTAGTAAAAAATTTCAGGAATTGTCCGGAGTGTAAAATTAATTGGGCTCCGGGCATTAATTTAATTTTGGGCAAGAACGGTTCAGGCAAGACGAATTTACTTGAGAGCTTGAGCATATTAACCGGCTGGGGAGCATTCGGCAAAACCAGAAACATAATTTCATGGACGAGTGAAAGTTCACGGGCTTTAATCGGTGCGGAAGTCTCAGGCGAGGAAAAATTCACGCTTAAGGCCGAAATCTCATCAAAAATTTCATTGAGACAGAACGACAAGGCGATATCATTCACTGACTTGAGATTAAATTTCCCATCGATAATTTTTCTCAGCAGCAGTATAAATCTCATCGACGGTTCACCTTCAGCACGAAGATTATTTGTTGACAGGCTGTGTTCGTTATTCTTCCCGATTTATGCTAAGAGGCTTGCGGACTTCAAATACATCATGCGGACTCGAACGCTTTTGCTTCGTCAGGGAAAATCTCCGTCGAGAACAGAAATTCCATTTTGTGAGTTAGGCGGCTGGATTATGGACAAACGAAGAGAAGTAATCTCCCAACTAATGAGCCTGATAAATCCCCAAAAAATTACTCTGTCATTTCTTCCCTTATTGACAAGTTCACCGGCAAATTCGCAAATGACTTCCGGACAAGAATATTTACATCATGCTTTACAGGCCAATTCAAAACGTGAGCTTTATGCGCAGAGGCCATTATGCGGACCGAATTATGATGAGCTTGCAATAATAATCTCCAGTAACGGGCGTTTAGCTTCGGAAGCGTTAAGTCGAGGCCAGAAACGAAGGCTTGTGCTTTACCTGATAATTACGGCGGGAAAATTAATCGCTATGAGGCTTAAGCGTGAGCCGGTATTATTATTCGATGACTTGACGGCAGAACTTGACGCGGAAGGCCGGGAATTTACGTATCAACAACTCGCAAAAACTAAGTGGCAAATTTTCATCACAGCTCCGGAGAAGCCATTCAAGACGCGCAAAAAATTCGGGGGAATAACTTTAAGCCTCGTGTAAAATATATTCATTCTAGATTAAGGAGTAAAAAATTTCTTGTTTCGAGACAAATATCAAGTTATCGTAATCGGCGGAGGACATGCGGGCTGTGAAGCGGCTTTAGCGTGTTCAAGAATTGGCGTTCGAACACTCATGTTAAACCTAAGTGTCGACAACACGGCGTTAATGCCCTGCAATCCATCAATCGGAGGTCCTGCGAAAGGTCATTTAGTCCGTGAGGTCAGTGCGCTTGGCGGTGAACAGGCGAGGGCGGCTGATGCTTCGACGTTAATGGTACGCTGGCTGAACACGTCAAAGGGTGCGGCGGTTCGTGCTTTGAGGGCACAATGTGATCCGGGACTTTACGGGACTTATTACAGAAAATTGTTGACGACGCAAGTAAATCTCGACGTTAACCAGGACGAGGCAGTTGAAATTTTCACGAGCGATAACAAAGTTTCAGGAGTTCGAACTCGGCACGGAGCGGAATACGAGGCAAGCGCAATAATTCTCTGCGGAGGAGTGTATTTATCCGGGCGCGTTTTTGTCGGTGAAAAGTCCTTCAAGTCCGGGCCAATGGGGCAGAATAACTCTGAAGCTCTCGCGAAATCCCTTGCAAACTTGGGCATTCAGACTGGCACAATGAGAACTGACACAACGCCGCGACTTAATATTCACACGATAGATTTCTCGCATATGACCCCGCAATTATCCGAACAGGAGCCGTTATGCTTTGACTTATGGGGAGAAAGAAAGTTATACACAAATTCGGGTTATGCGTGTTATTTTTCGCGAACGACTGAGAAAACGTATGAAATCTTAGCGAATAACATTAAGCGTTCTCCACTTGTAACAGGCGATGTAAAATCTCATGGTCCGCGTTATTGTCCGTCAATCGAGGATAAATTTCTGCGTTTTCCGGATCATATAACTCATCCGATTGTGTTTGAGCCGGTTTCACTGAACACTAACGAAGTCTACGTACAGAATTTCTCTACAAGTTTGCCTTATGACGTGCAAGTAGAGATGATTAAATCGCTTCCGGGCTGTGAGCGAGCAAAGGTTATCAAGCCAGGCTATGGAATTGAGTATATTTATTTACTTCCTGACCAGTTGAAGCATAATCTGGAGAATAAAAATATTTCGGGTTTCTTCTGTGCCGGCCAGGTCAACGGAACTTCGGGCTATGAAGAAGCTGCGGCTCAAGGATTATTAGCAGGGATTAACGCGGCAATGTTCGTGCTGAACAAAGAGCCTGTAATTCTCGGACGTGATGACGGATATTTAGGCGTGTTAATCGATGACTTGACGACGAAGAGCACTGATGAGCCTTATAGAATGCTGACGAGCCGTTGCGAACACAGATTGTTATTACGATGGGACAACGCAGCACACAGACTTTCACATTACGGCCACGAAGCGGGCTTAATCGACGCTGAACACTGGGAATTTTTACAGCAAAGATTTATGAATGAAGATGAAGAGATTTCCAGACTTAAACGGACCAAGATAACGCCTTCAGCCGAGATTGAGAGATTATGCGTTGAACACGAGGCCGAAATTTTGAGCGAGCCAATGAGCCTTGCTGATTTTCTGCAACATAAAGGAGTTCGCTATGACTTAATCGCAGAAATTTCACCGTCGGAAAAATTTTTATCACCGGAAGAGATTGCTCATGTTGAGACTGAATTACGCTACACGGGTTATCTTGAACGAGAAATAAGAAACGTCGAGAAAATGAGAAATCTTGATAACGCGAAAATTCCAGATGATTTTGATTACGACGCTGTAATTGGCCTCAGAGCTGAATGCTTGCAAAAGTTAAAGCATTTCCGGCCGGCTTCACTCGGTCATGCTTTGAGAATTTCAGGTGTAACTCCTGCTGACGTGCAATTAATCTCCGTAATAATCGCCCGCAATGAGAAAATTAAATCTAAGCATCAATAAATTATTTCCAGCGGCCGCACGAAGAGTTGAGATTTTGCGAGAACTCCGTAAAAACTGGGCGAGTATTGTCGGGCCTACGCTTGTACGTCATTCTTTTCCGTCTGTCTTGGGAGTGAACACGATTACCGTAGCTGTTGAGGACCAGAACACTGCGAACATGATTACCAAGATGAAGGGTAATATCAGGCGTGCTTTAACTTCGCGTGATGGTTACGAGGCCGACGAGAATTTTACGCTGAAAGTTGTAATTGGCGTTCCTCTGAAAATTAAGAAAGCTGAGACTAAGCGGGCAAATTCTGACATTGAAGTTGACGAGGAAGAAGTGAGACAGTATATGCAGGGAGCTCCTGAGACACTGCCTGAGGATATAAATTATGCTATTTCTCACTTAAAAATATTTCTAGAGAAAAAATTTACTCAAGGTTCGGAACGTTGAAAATATCGCTGTTATGTCTTGTAAATTTTCTGCCCCTGAGTTCTGAGATTTTTAGCGTGAGCTTCTGCCCCTTTCAAGTCGCCCTGATATTCAAGCCTGTATTTTCCCCAGTGAAAATTATTCATCGAAACAACGAAGATTTTACGTCGGAACTCGTCCTGCCAGTCGTCAAGATATTTATAGATATAACTTGCAACATGCGGTGCCGTCTGAATAATAAACGCCTGAGCATTATTCGCACTGGTAATCTTCCTGATGAAACGCTTAATCCTCATCGCAATATTCTCCTCGCGTTCGACAAACCCATTATCTGAGCAAATCGGGCAGTTTCGGGTTAAAATACTTTTTAGGTCAGGCCGTTCACGCTTCCTTGTCAGCTCCACAAGTCCCAATTGAGTAATACTGAACACGTGAGCTTTAAGCCTGTCATGCCGCAAAAAACTCTCAAAATGTTTCAATAGTTCCTGTTTATCCTCGTTCAAGTCCATATCAATAAAATCTACGATAATAATTCCGCCGATCGAACGAAGTCTTAATTGCCTCGCAATTTCCTCCGCCGCTTCAAGATTAGTCGCCAGCACCGTATGCCTCATGTCCGGAGCGCTCGTGAATTTGCCCGTATTAACGTCAATAACTGTAAGTGCCTCCGTCTGGTCAATCACAAGATAAGCCCCGCTTTTAAGCCAAACTTTTTTGTCCAGAGCTTTATTAATTTCCTCTTCAATCCCGAAATAATCGAATATCGGAATAATCCCCCCGTATAAAGTTACATTAGGTTTTTCCGGGTAAAATCGTTCGACAAAATTTTTTGCCTGTTCGTATTCTTCCGTGTCGTCAATAATAATCTCATTGATATTGCCTGAAATCTCATCACGTAAAACTTTTCCCAACGTCCCAGTGTCGCGATATAATAAACACGGTCCAGGAGTTTCCCTAGCTTTCGAGAAAATTTCATCCCAGAGTTCCAGCAAGGATTTCAAATCAGCCCGTAAAAACTCTTCAGAAATATTTTCTGCGGCTGTCCTGATAATAATTCCATGCTGAGGATTTTCAGCCTTTAACTCGTCAGCAATTTTCTTGAGCCTTTTGCGTTCTGAATTGTCAAAAATTCTCTTGGACACGCCGATTTCCTCACTGTCAGGAATTAACACGAGCCATCGTCCGGGAACGGAAATTCTCGGGCTTACTCTTGGAGCTTTATTTTTTCTGGCATTCTTTATGACCTGAACAATTAATTCTTTTCCCGGCTTTAATTCACTTGGATTAGGAGCCTCATTAATGTACATGAAGGCATTTCTTGTGTCGTGCTTGCGTTTGTTTGATTTCGACGTGAGAGCCAAAAAAGCCGCGCTTATAGCTGGAATTACCGTATCAATTCTGGCTTTGAAGATATCGCCTTGACGAGTTTGCGGCGAGATAAATTCATGGGGTGATGTGTCCTCGTCATCATATTCATCTGAAAAATTATAGTCAATGAAGATTTCTGCTAATTTCCCGTCCTCAAGAACAGCCACTCTTGACTGCTCAGGTTCTTTCAAGTCAGCAATAATTTTTACGTCAGTCATAATAAATAAATTTTCCCCGTTTTAAATTCATGACAAGTAAACTTTTTCCCCGTCAAATTGGCCAATATTCGACCGGACAATGTTAATCTCGTGCCAGCCGTTAATAACTTTTTGATTAATCAGGAATTTCACAAAGCCCCCTATTGGATGTTGAGCCGGAGCAAGAATAATAAATCTCAGCCAATTGTCAATTTCTTCATGAAAAATAATCTCCGTGCCGAAAAATTCGCGTGCATATTCAGAGAGGTTAAGGCCTATCCGAGCAAGATATTCTGCGTGAGTACAGAGCTTGCCGATTGCTGGTGAGTTATCATCGGGAAAAATTACGCGAGAGATTTTGAAGCCTTCAGGAAGAGAAGAGTTCATCAAGGTTTGAATGTTTGTGCTCAAGCCCTCATCGTCAAAATACATGTCAACAGGTTCATTCAGCGCGACAACTCCTGCGGGTAATTCCGGCCCGAATGAAATTTTTGCACGTGGAGAAAATCCCTGTGTCATAGCGAGCTTCAACCCGGCCCGAACGGCTGAACGCGAGAATAGCTGAGCGAGTGCGATATGAGGGACAAAACAGGCTCCCCCGCGTTTGGAATAAATAAATCTTGTTCTGATTGTCATAATTTATATTTATACCATAAAGCTAAACACATGCACAAAAAAAATTTATTTCATACCGTAAATTTAAGCATAAATTAGAATATAATATCAACGAAATTTTTTCGGGAGAAGTGAATTTTATCTTGAGATTTATCGGCGCACTCATAAAATATTTTATATATCTCTGCATAATTTTAATTGCGTTGGGAGCGGCTTTATTCTGGTTTGACACAGGCTCATGGCTTGTTCACCCTGTCGCTGAACGTGCCGGGAATTTCTTTCTTGACCCAGTGAAGCTGAAAATTTCAAGTCTCAACGGCTCATTACGAAACGGCTATACTTTTGAGGGACTGCAATTAATTTCAGGCGACGAGGATTTATTAACGGTTGATTATGCTTCTGTCAGTCCTGATTGGGATTTAGTGTTAGCCGGCTCAAAAGGAATTCCCTACATCAAAGAATTGATACTTAGGGGCATAAGCTCCGACCTCGAAAAAACTTTAGCACTCGCAAATCAATTTACTTCCCACGAAAAAAAAGAACGTAACAACGAAGACGACGAACCTTTAAGCCTCGTGATAAACCCTGCGAACATTTTAATCGAGCGTGTGAACTTCGGAACTCCATATGCAAATCTCTCACTTGACAAGCTCACGCTAGACGATACGGGAAAATTTATGCTCGACACAAAGATAATTTCTCGCGACAACATTTTGCCTTTAGCTATGAACGCTCGTTTGAATATCCCGACGCTTGAGATAATCTCATCAGATTTATTCATTGGCAAAAAGGGAACTGGAGCAATCTCCGGAAAAATTTCGCCGCTGAATTTGAGAGTAGATTTGACGGCATTATCGCTTGACGAGTTAATGAAGTTCGCTCCTCCTATGAATATTCAGGCTTCCGGAAGATTGGACGGTCGAGTTTTCGCGGTTCAAGACGAAGCCGGGAGGGTAAAAGCGTCTGGAGTTGTCTCAATGCCTCGTGCTAACATAATGGACGTTCCGTTGAATTTTCGCCTGCCGTTCAAGTGGGATGGAGAAAAAATTCTTGAACTCGATAACGCCTCACTCAACACAGAGTTAGCAAGTTTGAAGTTCAACGCTGAGACCAACATTAACACGCTCGCGATTAAGGCCGACGGAGAAGCGCGGAACGTTTCACTCACTGAGATTGGCCGAATGTTCGCTCCTGATTACGGGCTTAAAGGTGAGAACGGGAATTTGAGATTTGACGTTGACACGATAATTAACAGCAATAATCCTATGGAAATTCTGAGCAACACACGTGCTGACGTGAACGCAGATATTCCATCGTTGACGGCAATGAACATGAACGTTCTGCAAAATCTTAATGCTCACGTAAAACTTTCTCCCAATGATGTACCGAAAATCTCACTTGGAGGCCGGGCATTCGGAGGAAAATTATTCGCACGAGCTGAAACACCGCAGGATGACGACGGAAATATCAAGCCTCAAGCTGTCGTCTCAATCGTAAATCTGGATATTAACACGCTGATAAAAACTTTCCCGGAACTGGCAAAATCCCTGAAAAGTCCATCAGGAAAACTCACAGCTACAGCGAGAATTTCGGACAAGCTCAAGACTTACGCCAAAATCACGTCGGATAAGCTCAGCCTTTCTGGTTACACGCTCAATAATCTCCAAGCCGAAATGAATTACAATCACGAGAAATCCCACGTTGACGGGAAAATCAAATCCGGAAAGTTCAGTGCAATGGGTTATAATCTGGAAAATATTCTTGCTGATGTGAACTATGACGTAAAGAAGAATTACGCTGAACTTGAAAAGTTTTCGGCCAATTTTGGAAAAGGAAAAATCACGGCTTCAGGCAATACCAATCTCAAAAATTCTGATTTCACGTTCAAGGCTGACGGTGCAAATTTGGAGCTTAAGAATATTCCAGCGGCGAAAGCTGTAACGGGAATTTACAACTTGACGGCCCGAGCTTCAGGACGATACACCGACATGAACACGATTAAGGCTGAAGCTGTCTTACATGCCAAGAATGCCGGCTATTCAGGACTTACGATAGGGAATATTGACCTGCCAATAAACTTTGCCAACAACATCGTAAATATTCCGAGTGCAAAGGCTTCACTTCCTGGCGGTTCTCTCAATTTCAAGGGGAATATCAACATCAAAAACGCGTCCAATCCCAATTTAGACATTCTCGCGTCAACACAAGGCTTAAATCTCGCGCAAGTCATGAAACAGTTCAACGTTCAGAACTCATCAATGCCGATTTCCGGACAACTTAAGGGGAATATTTACGTCAAAGGTCCACTCCAGACGGCTAATGTTAACGCGAATTTACAGGCCTCGAACGTTAAAGCCGGAGAACTTGTGAAAATCCCTAATGCCGAACTTGAAGCCAACGGGAATATGCAAAAAGTTAATATCAAGAAGCTCAGCATGAAGATTAACAGTGCTGACGTTAAGGGTTTTGGGAGCATGAAGATTAACGCGAAAAATTTTATGAACTCAGCGATTGACTTTGACGCGGGAATTGGGGGATTAAACCTTAAGCAATTATTAGCCTCACTTAACGTTAAATATCCTGTAAGCGGAATAATCCGAGCGAGCGTGAAAGCCTCCGGAATGTTATCAAAGCCTGCAGTTGACGTAAAACTTAACCGGCCAATTACTTATAACAACAAGATAGATATTCACGACATTGCGGCAAAATTAAGGACGCTTGGGACAAATCATTATGCGGCAAATTTGAGCGCGCGAGTTGAGAAATTCAAGCCTGAAGTTGATATTGACTTGAGAAAGCAGGGCGAGTTCTGGGCATATAAACTTGACACAAAGCCATTGGACATTAACAGCGCGATAGAAACGCAAATGCCCTCATTTTCCGGGATTGCGAAGGGATTTGCGACAGTGAGCGTTCAAGGGAACACGAAGCCTAATTCAGCGATAAATATTTTGGCGAAATCGAAGCGAGTAAAAATTATTGACAAGATAGACATTGAGAAAATCTCACTGCCTGTTGTTGTAAATCTTGCGAACAATAAAATTGAGATGAAGAAAGGTTCTGCGCAAGTTTCGAACGGACAAGTAAATTCTGCCTTCAACTATGACATGAGTAAATCAAAATGGGACGGCAAAGTAGATATTTCACACTTGAACTTTGGGAAATTGGCCGCGCCGTTTATGCCTGAAGGTGAACTAGTCGGCTCAGTTGACGCGAAAATCACCATGAAGGGAAGCAATAACGTAATGGCCTTGAGTTTTGCTAACGGGAAATTCACAACGACGCCGGGATATTTGCACAAGATGAGCATGATTGACAAGATAAGCCCGACGAAGAGAATTAGTTTTGAGAAGATTGCGGGTTCATTTTTCTGGAACGGGACAGATTTATTCTTAAATCCTGGAACTGGAGCGACGGCCGGACCTGGTGAGCCGCTTTATCGCTATTTCACGGTTAATGGCTCAGCTGGACTTTCTGGCAAGGGCTTAAAACTTTTATTCGACGGGAGATTTGACGTGAAAGTTCTCGACCAATTTTTAGGCGCGATGAAGGGCGTATTTCAGTACGTGACTGGAAGTATTTTCCGGGATATCTTCAAGGACACTGCGGCCAGGATTGCTGGTATTAAACGCCGGGACTTTCAGAATGTTTCATTTACGCTGGCTAATTCGTGGCAGGAGTTGAGATTGCTGAACTTGAAGATTACGAAGCCGATTGAGGACTTTTTGCCGATTGACCTTCTCAACAAGGACGAGGAGACACAGAAGACTGATACACAGTTCAAGTTTGGTGTGAAAATTCCGGTTGGCAAGGGCGAGAAAAGCGTTGAGGATGAGAGTGCTGAAGACCAGTTGAAGCAGCAATTGCTCGATAACCTGTTTAATCTCGACTGGTAAAAAAATTTTCCCCCATGCTCATCATGAACAAGGGGGATTACTTTATTCATTACACGTTAAAGCGAATTTCTATCATGTCGCCGTCTTTCACAAGATATTCCTTGCCTTCGAGCCTGAGAACTCCTTTTTCGCGGCATTGAGCAATTGAGGCGTTATTAGCGATAAAGTCATCGTAAGCGACAACTTGAGCGCGTATAAATCCTCGTGCTAAGTCAGAGTGAATTGTTCCGGCGGCGTCGACAGCGTTTGAGCCGTCTTTAAGCGTCCAAGCTCTGACCTCATCAGTTCCGGACGTGAAGAACGAGATTAACCCTAAAAGTTTATATGCTTCATGAATTAACCTGTCGCGTCCCGGTTCAGAAATTGCCAAGTCCTTCATAAATTCTTCTCTATCTTCGGGTTCAAGCTGTTCAAGTTCCATTTCAGTTGAGCCATAAACTTTTACGCATTTCAGGCCTTTATTATTCATTTCGGCTTCAAGCTCTGCGATTTCGGGAATATTTCCTGTTTGAGTGTCATCGAGATTTAACACGACGAGTTCAGGTTTGAGAGTGAGAAACGCAAAACCTGATAACGTCCTCTTCTGTTCATCGTTAAGAGAAAATTCACGAAGGGGCTTTTCGTCGAGCAAATGAGCCTCTAACTCCTTCAACAATGAAAGCTCTGCACTCTCAGCAGGAGTTAATTTTTTCTTGGCTAATTTCTCATCAAGACGCGCTAAACGATTGCTGATAACTCCTAAATCTCGATAAATCAATTCGGCCTCGACAATTCGCCAGTCTCGTAAAGGGTTAATCGAGTTCTCAGGATGAGGCACTGACGAGTTCTTGAACACGCGTATAACGTGCAACAATGCTTCACTTTCAGCGACGAACGACAAGAAAGAATTTCCAAGTCCCGCACCTTTTCCGGCATTTTTCGAGAGACCGGCCAAGTCTACGAACTCGACATCAGCGGGTTTCTCACTTTTAGGCTTGAAAATCTCGACGAGCTTATCAAACCTTTTGTCAGGAACGCTCACTAATGCTCTATTCGGTTCAGTTTTGCCGCCTGCATAGGGTTTAACTTCGGCTCCTGCTCTGGTAATCACGTTAAACACTGTAGATTTTCCGGATAATGGCAGGCCTACAATTCCACATTTAAGCATAATTTTTTCTCCTTAATTTTCGCGAATTGACACGGGCATATTTTTATAGGCAAATTGCTTTAATTCAGCGATATCGTCATTTTGCAATCTTATACAGCCTTCTGTTGCGTTAGTTCCGAGCGAGTTCGGGTCATGAGTTCCGTGAATGCCGATACCCTTCCAGCCTTTAGCGTCAAGCCTCAAGAACCACGGGCCGTAAGCTCCTTTGATTACTCCTTTGCCGTCTCTGAAATTATGCGACCAAGTTGAAGCGTTCTCAATCGATACAATTTTGAAATCTCCGGTTGGTGTACGATTATCGCCGACCCTTTGTTTATCGCCTGGATTTTTGCCGACAGCTATCGGGTAAACTTTCACGAGTTCATCACCTTTGAATAGCGAGAGCGTGTATTCTGACTTGTTAATCTGAATATGATATTTCCCGTTATTAAGCGATTTTTGGGGTGTTGCAGATTTCGGAATATTAGGAGTTTTGATTATCATTCCCTCGTCAGAATTTCTGTCTCGTGATAAAAGTATCTCATAATCTTTATACGTCCTAGCTGCCTGTGTTGTCCCCTGTTTGTTGAGAGGAATTATTATCTGCTGAGTTTTCGCAAAATTAACCGGCGGTGCGCTTTCAGGTTCATCAACTTCGATTAATTTTGCCGTGACAACATTATTTTCTGCTTTAGCTCCGGCTTCAGAACGCGGCATGTTGTTAATGCTTGAATAAACTCCGGCCCCGACGATTAAAGCGAGTGTCCAAAAGAAACTTTTTAGTAACGGATGCATTCTCTTCTTAACCGCCCATTTTCCGCCGCCCTTGTCAATCCAAACTGTACGGAGCGTAAATAAATCATTCAGAAATTCGCGCAAATTATTAATATTCATGGCTGATTTTCTCCTGTTTAAGCTAAAAATTTTTCGTGTCCATCAAATATTAGCGCACGCACCGAAAAAATCAAGAATTTATTTCTCGTCAGGTTCAGCACGTCTAGCTAAAAATTTCTCAATCTCACTGAGTTTTGCACGTTCACCGAACAATAATAAAGTGTCGTCGCGTTCTAAGACAGTTCCGCCCTTAGGTATCAAGAATTTATTTCCCCTGTTAATCAGCAAAATTGTAACGCCTTCAGGAAATCCCAGCTCACTAACTCTATGACCGATTATTGCCGCGTCAGGTAATAAATATACTTCTCGTGTTTCTTCAGTTCCTGAGCCTGGAGTGATGTCGAATGCGAGCGTCCACGTCTTAGCTTCTCGAACTTCCGCATCAAGTCCGAGTAATTTTGCGGCTTTAGCTAAAGTTTTTCCCTGTATCATTACGGAAGTCAGCACGACGAAGAATATCACGTTGAACATGTATTTTGCTTGCGGGTGTCCTTCGGTCAACGGGTAAGTCGCAAGAATAATCGGCACGGCTCCGCGTAATCCTGTCCAGCTCACGAATAATTTTTCACGGAAATTAAATTGGCTAAAATTCGTACAGATAAATACGGCAATCGGCCGGGCTATGAACATAAGGCAAAAAGAAATTACCATTCCGACGGTTATAATCGAAGTGTTAATAATTTCGCTGGGAGTTACGAGCAATCCCAAGACTAGGAACATTACGATTTGCATTAACCAAGCAAAGCCCTCATGAAAGCGTTGAAGACTGTATTTATAGAGAAAATCTCCTCCGCCCATGACTATACCGCAAACGTAGAC
Organism: uncultured Fretibacterium sp.; assembly: GCA_937915835.1. GTDB lineage: Bacteria > Synergistota > Synergistia > Synergistales > Aminobacteriaceae > JAFUXM01. The sequence continues at coordinate 32,511 of CALGHA010000122.1, forward strand.
AGCAAGATAACCATTGCCGTAAACAGTCTCAGTAAGTCCGAAAGTTGCCATAACGATTGAAATTCCCCAGACCGGATAAAGCGCTTCGTTGGAAACCCGCAATCTCTGTATCAAATTACAAGCTAATCTTCCCATTATGAAACCCATTGCTCCGCCGGCCGCCATTTGAACGACAAATTTTATCGCTAATTCCGTAACTGGAACGTCAGGTGTCTTTAACCAGGTTATAGCCGTAATCGTTAAGAATACTGCCATCGGGTCATTGCTTCCGCTTTCAAACTCTAACAACGGCTTCAAATCTCCTTTAACGCCGACTTTCTGAGTTCGCAATATCGAGAAGACTGCGGCGGCATCAGTTGATGAGATTATTGAACCGAGTAAGAACGCGTCTTTATAGTCAAATTGCGGGAGCATAGCTAACGGAATGGCCATTGCTACAGCCGTCAAGAAAACTCCCAGCGTCGAGAGAACTACACCTTGAGTGATAATTGGCCTAATATCGCTCCACTTAGTCTGAAAGCCTCCCGAAAAAAGTATGAAGGCCAATGCAAACGTACCGACTTGATTAGCCGCATTAGCGTCAGAAAAGTTCAAGCCTCCGGGACCGTCAACTCCTGCTAACATTCCAATTCCTAAGAATAAAATCAACGCAGGGACTTTAATTTTCTCGGATAATGCTCCTGCTACAAGGCTCATGAAGAATAATAATCCGGCAACAAGAAAGGGATTAATAAATTGCAGCAAAGTTATATTACCTCCTTTTGAATTATGAAGAATGAAAGTTTTTGTGAATTATACAGGAAAAAAAAGAAGCTCCCCTGAAAAATTATCAGAGAAGCTCAATGTGTATAAATTTGAAAGAGTGCTTTATCTTTTGCGTGCAATTAACGGGATTAAGGCTAACAGCATGAACGGAGAAAAGATTTCACAACCGCCGGAAGGTGAGCCGAGAGACCCAACAATATCATTGCTTTTAGTCTCATCTTTATTGTCGTCTTTCTTGTCGTCGTCTTTTTTGTCGTCGTCTTTTTTGCCGTCACCGTCGTTATTATCATCGTCTTTTTTGTCTTCAAAAGCCTCGAAGTAAACGGCCGCTTTAATATGATTATCCTTCACGCCGTCAGCAATCAGAGTTTCGCCCTCGTCGGAAAGCGCGTATTCTCCTTCAGTGATAGTTCCTACGTTGCAGTCAGCTAACATTGTGCCGTAATAGACCATAATATTATTGTCATCCGAAATAATCATGCCTGCGCCGGTAAATTCTGAGATGTCGCGTTTTGTTCCGTCAGCACGAATATTCACGACTTTTAAGCCGAGTTCTTTTAACGATGAGAGATTAGGAAACTCTTTATAGCCGCTCTCTCCTGCTGGCATTGCGTTAACGGTTGAATAAACTTTTGAGTAGCGCTCGCCTAAATTACTTGGAGTGAGATAAATGATTTTCCCGAAGCCTACGATTGCATGTTTATCCGCCGAAACTCCTTCTAAGATAATATCAAAGCTGATGCCTGAACCAGCAACTTCATTTTCTCCAGCTGAATAAACCGCCGAATAATTTTTTTTTACGTCCGTATAATCCGAAGCGTTCACGAAATTATTATCTTTCAAAGCCGCGTCCGTAGCGTCAGAAACTCCGACGGGTGTGAGCAGAAAATTTACACTTCCCAAGTTATTATCGGGCGACATGATTAAATTCGTAGCGTCAACCGTGTAAACGTTGAAAGTTGTGCTGATGTCAACATATTTTTCTGAGCTGAACACGACCGTGTAACTTCCTGCCGCGACTGGTCCTGTTAACGTGAGAGTGTTATTAGCGTACGTGTAATCAGTAATCGGCGTTCTGTTTCTTCCGCTTCCCATGTAGACGCTTGAAGGTGAATACGTTGCTCCGGCCGGGACATTCGCGAAATTAAGACTTACGGCGATATTGCCTCCCTCTGTGAGATATGCGCTTGTGCCAGAAGGATATACGGCTTTTACGGTTGCTGTCGTCTGATTTTTCACGAAGAGATTTAAGTTGTCGAACACGATATCAGGCCTGTTTTTCAGCATGTAAGTAATTTTCGTAATTGTCTTGCCTTCGAGGTCTTTCGTGTATTCATAGAAGCGTTGAGTTCCGAGACCATGAGGCTCTGTGTAATTCGCGTTAATCGTGAAGGCCATATCCGTGTTGCTCCATAAGTTATTGTCATGACGAAGGCCGTAAACTTTTCCGTCAGAAGTCTCAAGCAATCCGCCCAGATAATAATCACAGTATCTATTAGCGCTTCCAATTTCGATTTCAGCTCCTGACACGCTCAAAACGTAATGTCCCCAAGTTGCACTTGCTCCGCTGGCGAGAGTAACTGTTGCTCCGGTAGGCTTGCTCTCTTGAGTAATCATTTTTCCGAATGAACCGTCAGCATTGGCCTCTTTGTACTCGGTGAATGCAGTCTCAGTGAAAGTAAAGCGTGGATTGTCCTTTAACGTCTCGTAAACTGCGTCGGTCATATGAACTTGTACAGCTTTTTCACCAGAGATAACCGTTCCGACCTTGTCAATTGACTGGCCCCATAATAACGGGAAACGTCCAAGTCCGTTAGTCGTCGGAGTACTGATTGCGTCAAGTCCGTCGGCTTTGAGCTGAGCGGCTGTCGAGTTCGTCTCACCTGCATAAAATTCTGCCCATGAC
>CALGHA010000123.1 GCA_937915835.1 uncultured Fretibacterium sp.
CGTAATTGCGACGGACACCGGCGAGATGAAAGCAGGCGACGGCGTTAATACTTGGAGCAACCTTGCGAGTTACGACGGAACGGAGATTGCGAACAACCTTACGACAACGACGACGGGCAAAGCACTTGATGCATCACAGGGCAAAGCACTCAATGACCGTCTCGGAACAGTTGAGGGAATTACGGGAATTGACTGCGGAGAAATCGAAGCACCTGCAACTCCAGGTGGCGGCGACTAATCGAGAAAAATTCACCAAAGGGGAAGTTCTGTAACGGGGCTTCCCTGTTTTTTTGTATTGGAGGAGTGGAAGTGGCAATAGAGAACGGAGTATTAAAGCCGACCGGAGTAATTCAGTTACGTGGAGGAACAGCGGCAGTCTTAGCGTCAGAAAATCCCTCATTATCGAGACGGGAAATAATGTGTGAAGTCGATACAGGAAAAATCAAAGTCGGCGACGGCGTTAATAATTGGAATGATTTACCATATGCTGGAGGTTCGAGCTTAGAACTTCCCGAGAATGATGATACGGCTTATGTTGTGAAAAACGGGGCGTATGTGCCAGTTTTGCAGGTTCCAGCCCCAACCGAGTGGGAGCCGACAATTGATGGAGTTGACCCGATAATTTTGACAGTGGATGAGGATATGACGCCATATCAATTAACAGGAACGAATGTTGAGGTGAGCGAATGACAATCAGGAAATTTGGAACGATAAAGAGCTTGTTACACTTTGATTATCCATATTTTAATGAGCCTAATGACGGTTTAGGTGATGAAGTTTCAGGTGAAGTCTGGACGCGAGTAGGGAACACGAAGCTAGCAGGAAAAAAAATTCCGTATGATGTTTCTGGAACTCCAAAATTCGGCTACAGATGCGCATATTTTCCAGACACAAATAGTGCAATTCGAGGAACGAACACGAGCGGGATATTTAATTTATCACCAATTGGAAGTTATGAGATTGAAGCGTTTTATTGTGTTACAATACATTCACCTTCTTCAAATATTTTCACTATTGGAGATTTATCACTTAAAATAGACGCTACGGCTCGGCACTATACGCTGTCAAGTCCTACATGGGGTATAGATGAAACGTCAAAAATGCTTTTAAGTGATGGTGGTAGATGGATGCATATTCTTTTAAGAATTTCACACGGGTCAGTAAAAGTATTTCAAGAAGATTTATATCCTGAAACATTATATGGAGGTCATACATTCAAGGCATTCAGGTTTAATGGATATTTTGGAGATGCGGAGGCAGACTGCGAAAATCTCGGTGGACATTTGGCAACAAGCACAAGCGCAGAAAAAAATGCGTTTTTGTCCTCACTGTGCAGATTAGCAAGTGCTTCATGTTGGATAGGATTAAAATATTATCAGGATGAAGGTAAGTTTAAATGGATAACCGGCGAAGAACTTGAATATGCAAGTTGGGAGTCCGGATACCCCAAAAGTTATGGCGACTATAGTTATCCTGGTGTATTCCTAGCGAGTGACGGGACATGGTATAACGTGCCTAATAGAAGTTATTTGGGTTATATAGACGGTTTTATCTGTGAATGGGATGAAGAATTATCTTTTGAAGGCAATCCAATAATCCAAGCGTCAATAACTGGCAACAGCGAAATACGAACTGAAACAATAACACTTGGCGGTTATATTGGTTACATGGATGAATTTTGCTTCCGGCATTCAGCAGGTTCAAGAACTCCGTCAATTCCGACACAGCCATACTCCTGAAGTCTGAACATAAACAAAGTGGGCGGTTTCGGAACAGGTTCAGACGGCGATGTAACAATAAGCTCTAACAGTCAAATAAATTCATACGGAATGATAAACGCGATAACCGACGCAAAAACTTTCACAATTTCATCATGGAGTAACGGGACTTACACGCCAGCAATTGGAAGCGAAGTCATGATACACATCACAGCTCCGCGAAGCACAGACAGTGCGAATTACCCGCTAGTAGGGCTTTACACGTTTCGAAAGATAGAGAGCCTTGATGGGACGAATGTAACACTGAATAAGGAAATCGACATAACGAACGGAGATGATTTCACATTGTCAAGTTCCTTGCTGGAGACGTATTATGTGCAAGTAATAACCGTGCCGAATTTTGCAAGTTTAACTGTGAACGCTGACACAACGATAAATCCATTAACATGGGGGACATCGACCGGCGGCGGAATTGTGGCTTTTAGGTGTACAGGAGATTGCACGATAAACGGGAATATTTTGACGCATGGTTACGGAGCAGCTCGCTATGACTTACAACAAATGACGCACTCCAAAATAATAGACCGATTTTTATTCAATAATGGAGGCGGAATATTTATCACTTGCGGCGGAATTTTTACAACAAGTTCAAGTGCAAGACTAGGAGCATCATGGTCAGGAACATCAGGAGCAGAGCTTGGAGTTACGCGTTCACGAGGAACAGACGGAGGAGCAGGCTATGGAGGCGGCGGCGGTTCGGACAGTGATAGTGATACGATAGGCGGCAATGGTGGAGTTGGAGGTGGAGGAGGAGCAATGGATGGTTCGGGCGGTACAACTAAAACTCAAACTTACTTTGCGAATGTAGGTAATGGACCTATGACAGGAGGCTGCGGCGGAGATAGAACACAGACAGTAGTAAATATAACAGGAGATGCTGTGTTTTGCAGAGGCGGGACACAAGGTGTAACGCCTGGCGGATGTGCAGGAACAGGAATGGACCAGCACTCTTTTGGGGGCGGCGGAGCATTGGGTAATGCAGGGAATGCTTCATGCTCTGGAGCATGCTTAATATTATTGACTGGAACTTTGAATATTAACGCGGCTTCAATATCGACCGGTGGTGAAGGTGGAAAATATAGTAGCGGCAGTTATCGGAGCGGAGGGGGCGGAACGGGAATGTGCTACATAGCATGTAAAGAGCAGGTGAGCAACTCATGATAGACTTCAACCGAATAGCATACCAAATAGACGAACTCAAGGCCCCAAGAGGTGAAGCCTTCGTAACACGTTCAGCATGGACAGCTTCAAATTTACCGCCAGGATTAACGCTTTCAGACACTGGCAAACTCACAGGAACACCAACGACAGCAGGAACCTACACGAGCACGATACAAGTATCAACGAATTGGGGAACAGCGAGCCGAGAAATTAACATAACCGTACAGGCCGCAGAATGAAGTATTTTTTAGACATAATTGTTTTGTCGTACAGCGTCAATCTCTGCATTAATTTCATCGAGCGACATTTCTGAAATCCCATTTTGGAGAGCTGTATTACTCATTCTTTTCATCACAGAAATGACAATGTTAGAGTTATCTTTTTCGTCTGGCAATTGCATTTGACATTTCATATCCTCCAAAAGTTTATCGTCAGGAGTTGAGAGAATTTTCAAGACGTAAGGGATATGCTTTTTTCTATTTGGAGCCGACGACCAAAAATTGAACTTGTTGTAAAAGTCTTGAGCATATTCCTTCATGTCATTCAGCAATAATTTCATGCAATCATCTTTAGAAGACGCGTTTACGAAAATCTCTAATTCTTCAAGTGAAGCAGTAACAGAGCCATCATCTTCATTAACGAAAGACACTGTGAAAATCAGCGGCTCAAGGAAAGATTGCAACATTTTCGTGCTAATCATAGTGACATTGTCATGAGTACGCTGAATGAAAACGGGCTTATCCCGAACGACACTATCAATAACACTGCTCCAAGATTTGCGAACTTCGGAAGAATTAAGGCTGATAGAGTTCAAAGTATTCATAAATTTCCCCCCCTGAAAGTCAAAGTACAAAACGTACAAGAATTATAACAAAGTTAAGAGTAAAGGAAGGCTGAATAAATAAATGGCAAAAGACACAAAAAATTTCCAAGTCTCGGAGTTCACTTGCAAGTGTGGATGCGGGACTAATAACATTGACCAAAGAATTATCGACATGGCGCAAAAAATTCGAGAAGAAGTGAAAGCTCCTGTTCGAGTAAATTCCGGCTGTCGTTGCGAGAAACATAATGCTCATGTTGGAGGAGTTAAAGGGAGTTATCACACGAAAGGATTAGCGGCCGATTTAAGCAGTGAAGTGGGAGCTGAGA
>CALGHA010000124.1 GCA_937915835.1 uncultured Fretibacterium sp.
GTGTTGCATCGCCGTGCATGTTGACTTCCTGATGAGGGTGTTTGCCGTAATAATAGCTCGGAACATCTCCAGCGAATACGACCATCGGGATTGAATCGAATGCGGCATTAGCTACACCGGTTAAGACGTTCGTAATTCCAGGCCCTAAGTGGCACATTACGACAGAAGCCTTGTGAGTAACTCGTGCGTAACCGTCAGCGGCTGTTGAGGCGACTGCTTCGTGTCTGTTGGAGATGTAACGGAGTTTTCCGCCCTTCTGTTCGTTGCGGTTGAGAGCGTCGAGCATTCCGATTACAGTATGACCGCAGAGGCCGAAAATGTAACGGACTTCACGGCGTTCAAGGTAATCAACTATGAGATCTGCTACCAGCTTTTTACTCATACGGGATAATACCTCCTTAAAAGTTATCGTGAAAATATAGTTTATTTATCATTTGGATTGTGAATAAAATAGTATAAATTTTTCGTTTCGTCAATTAACATTTGCGCTGAAATTTTACATAAATATGAAATATAATTTACATGAACTCCGAAATTTTTTATTGTGAAAATTTTTGAATATAAGCTGTGATACTGACATAAGCAAACAGAATATATCTATCGTCAGGATTTTTTCACGAGCTTGTTCGGAGTTTTATGGGCATAATACGAAAAATTTTTTACGGGAGGAGACTTGAATTATGACCAAGAAGAAAGAGAGAGAAATTTTTGACAGCAGAGAAGTTTTTGCAACTTTCGATGAATACATAGCTAATTTCTTACCGGCTGAGATTATGTTCACACTCAGGGAATTAGCTTCAAGGCGTAAATTCGGTCTCCTCAATGAGAGCATGTACAGTGAGGCAGTAATAGACTTTGTGAAGAATAAAATTCCTGAAGAAGTAATTAGCATGTTGACGAACTCGATTTGCAAGGACTTTGAGCTTCGGGAATGTTCGTTCAGCCGACATTTTATCGCGAGATTGTTAATCAGATTTTCGGGTTCAGCGATGAATTTTTTGATGACGAGAATCCGGAGATTATTTTACTATTGCTGCAAACACGGAAAAGAGCGCGGGCGTGAGAATGGGATTGTCCTTGTTGTTAATCCTGCGGCCCGAGAGATTATTACGATATTCACATGCTAAAGAATTATGATAGAATAGCAAAAAATTACATAAAAGGAGCGTTGACAATGGTCGAAAAAGTCGCTAAAATACAAGCAACAAGCAACAAGCAACAAGCAACCTTTATTGTCTGTCATAATAATTTCCTACAATGAAGCACAATACTTACCCGAAGCAATAGAAAGCTGTCTATCACAAAACTTTACGGATTACGAGATAATAATAGGCGATGACGGCTCAAATGACAACAGCATAGAGCTTATTAAAGAATACTCTCAAAAATATCCCGGAAAAATAAGTTATTTCGTTATGGATCGTCCCGAAGATGACAGCGAAATAATACCCTCATTAAGAGCCTCCAATGTAATGAAAACTGGAATAAACCGAGCGAGAGGAAAATTTATTGTTACACTCTCAGCTGATGATTATTACTGCGACAATGAGAAGTTTTCAAATGCAGTGGATTTTCTAAACTCCCATGAAGATTATGCGGCATACGTCAGCAGTTTCAAGAAAGTTTATCCCGATGGAACAGAAGAGGTTTTCCATGCAGAAAAAGCTTCCCGCATCATATTTTGGAGCACAATGTATATACATCTGGCAAGTTTCATATTCCGTAAATCCGTCTATGATGACGGGTATTTTCCGAAACGTTTTTGTGATGACACCGGGACACTTTTTGCGATGGCTTGCGCTGGAAAATGGAAATTTTCGGATAAAATCACTTTCGCTTACAGACAGAGAGCCGGAAGCATTATGTATAAATCGGATGAGCTGGAACTTGCTATATTTGAGCTTATGTTGTTTCAAGACTGCCTTAACTCTGGACGTATGAAGTGGAGCAGCTACAGCAGGAATTATGGCCATTTAAAATATGTCTGGAAGCATCGCAAAGAACTTCAGGACAAAAAATACGAAAAATACCTCATAAGCTGTGAACAATACGACAATAACATTCTCGGCGAAATCTTTAAATCAAACACGGACATTAAGAGCAAAATTTTTGTCTGGTGTACGTTAATAAAAGGCGAGACAGCAAAAATATTTTTCAAGTTATGTAGAGCACCTAGAAAAATTCGTAAAATATTCCGAAAAATCCTCTCCCGGTAAAACAGGAGAGGGATAAATTTTTCACGCCTTAAATATTGGCCTCAAACCAAGCTCTTAACTCATCAGCACCCTGAAATCCTACATGAC
>CALGHA010000125.1 GCA_937915835.1 uncultured Fretibacterium sp.
GCTCAAGGCGGCTCATTCTCATCAATGTTTAAGCTCAAACGGAATTTCAGGAAGAGTTAATTTTTCGCCAGGTGTAAATTTTCCCGTTACTGTCAATCCTTCCTTCAGCTTAGCTTCAATATCCTTCAAGTCCCCGACCGCATAAGCCCCAATCAGCGCGTTCAAGGCCAATGCTCCGCCAGTCTTCAGCGTCAAAGTCTCTGCGCCTATCATGTCCGCTTTAATCTGGTTCCATAATGGAGATTTACTGCCGCCCTCAGTGATTATAATTCTGTCAACAGGAGTTCCGGATTGTCGGCATCGTTCAGCAATCTCCGAGTACTCGCCAGCAATCGCCTCAAGGACTGCACGCCACATAGTGAATTGATTCGTGTTCATTCCCATGTTGATGAAGCAGCCGTGAACTTCCCTGAAACCTTCCGGGCCTCCAGTTAGCCAAGGCAAGAAACGTAATCCTTCAGAACCTGCGGGAATATCTTTTGCCCCATCGCTGAGAAAATCGTAGTAAGTGTCATCGCCCGGCTTGTTGCAGATATTATCCCTGAACCATCGAAGCGCAAGCCCGCCAGTTCGGACAAATCCCCAGTAAAAATATGTGTTCGGCAGAGTTCCAGAGTTGAAGATTAAAGCATTTCCCTTCTTGCTCAAACCCGGCACAATTCCCGATGTCGAGATACAGAACATTGAACACGTCCCGGCTACGTCGACTGCATGACCTGGCTCATAAACTCCGCACGCCAAAAGCGACTGCATTGTGTCTCCTGCTCCTGCACATATCGGAATGCCTTCAGGAAGTCCCGTAAACTCTGAGGCCTCACGTGATAACTTGCCGATTACGTCATAAGGTTTCACGATACGCGGCATTAATGCTTTGTCAATCCCAAGAATATTTAATTGCTCGTCCGACCATTCTTTGTTAATCACGTTATAGCCAAGTCCCCAGCCCGACATTGCTCCCCAGTCGATGAACGCGTCAGACGCTTTAAGTCCTGCAAGCCTCATCAAGATATACGGGGCATTATGTACGAACTTGCGAATATTTTTTGCCTCAGGGGAATTTTTCAGGAACCAGCGCGCGAATAATGCCGGGAATAAGCATAAAGGCTCAGGATTTCCCGTTTCTCGTGCCCAAATGTCGAGATTGAGTGAAGCGAGTTCATCAGCGTCCTGCTGAGTTCGTGAGTCAAGATAATTGATGTAAGGAGTTATAGCAATTCCCTCATCATTAACTCCAGCAATCCCGCAGATAATCCCGTCTCCCATGATTGTACGGATTGAAGACGGCGAAATATTTTTTTCCCGCAAAATTTCCGCGCATTTCTTCATGCCCTTTAAAGCGAGTTCGAAGTATTCATGAACGTTCATTTCTACCCAGCCGCTTTGTGGATAATTTAACGTCGTAGGGTTCACGTCAACAGCCGCTTGATTTCCCTTCTCGTCGTAAACTGCAACTTTCACGCTCTGAGTTCCGGCGTCAAAGCAAAGATAATAATTCAAGTTTTATGCACCTCCAAAAAAGTTTGATTAATGATAATTATTATAGCGCATAAAAAAATCCCTCCCGCTCACTCTCGAACAGGAAGGATGAAAGTATTACTTGTAAAATTGTTCTGCGATTTATATTACTTTTTGCGTGCGATTAATCCACCGAGTAACGCAAATGCAAGGACTGACCAACCAGCTGAGCATCCGCCGCCTGAACTTCCTAAGCCGCCGCCTGAAGGCTCACCAGCGACTTTTACTTGTGTCAATACTGCCGGTTTTGAAGCCGCTGATGAAAGCTGGAATGCTATGTAACCGCGAGTATAACGTGAGCTTGCTCCGAAAACTTCTGACGCTGTAAGTTCCACAAGCTGACCGCCGCTATCCTTGAGGAATTTAGCAGTTGTATCTTGAGCACCGCTGATGTTGTTCGGGTAGAAGTTAAGAGCTGCTCCACTGCTAAGATCGCTGGCTGTCTTCGCTCCTCTGTCGAACGATACTGCCGCAATGTAATTCTTCGCTGATGATGGCGCGCTGATTGCAGGAAGCGTTAATGTCGTGAAATACTCATAATTTTCTCCGTCTGGTGTCTTCAGGGCTGTATCCTCAGCTGAGTCCGTCCATCCCGCTGTTGATACTGCATCCACCGGGATCATCTCATAATTCGCATAAGATCCGGTAAGTAATGCGCTGTCAACATACGTTGAGAATGTGCTTGTTGACATAACCTTTACACTAGAGATAACTTCTTCTGCAACAGATACCTGCGAAGTCTCGATGTTCGGGTCATTTGCTATTTCCGTTGCGGGAACAGAGATAACTGGGTCATAAATTTCTCCTGCTACCATGTACACAACTGCTGTGAGTTCGCCGGGTTCTGCTCCGTTTGCATTGTTTTCACTAGGAATTACATCAACTACCGCACCTGTGCTGTCAAGGAATACTGCATCGCCGTCTCCTGTTGCTGCTGCTGCGAACCCTGCTCTGCTGGCTGCACTGCGCGGGAACATGTCGATCTGCGGTGTCTTGCCGTACATTGCGCTAGGAAACTTGGGCATTTTCACCGGTTGAGGTCCTGTCTCCTTAACGCCCATACCGCGAGGAAGTGTACCGACCGCTGTACGATTAGTTAAGCCTGCATTTGCCAATCTTGCCGAACCCTGCTCGATTGCCTCATTGTTGGAGGAATATTGCTCTGCCTCATTGACCTGAAGGTTGGATGCGGGCTGAACTGTTGTCGATCCTCCGCTTATTCCGAGCGCGCTAAGAATCGAGGATACAGTGTTCTGAATCGCATTGAAAATTGTTGTCGCAACAGGCTGAGTGACCTGCGCGGCCGTAACAATGTTTGCCTGAGCAACTGATACAACTACAACAACTACTGCCGGCTTCTCTGTAGTAACAGTCGCCTCCGTCTCCGTTGCTCCCTCAGAACCGGTACCGCCAGTACCAGGATCAATAGGAGGGGTAGGGGTAACGTGGCCGCCGTCTGAATCCGCCGCAAAAGCACTTCCTGCAAACGCAAGCATTAAAACTACTAAGAATAACGCTAAAAACTTTTTCATAAGTGATAAAGCACTCCTTTCGGAATATTTGTATAAATTATTAAGACTAAGTAATACACGCAGAACTGCAATGAACATTTTACACCGTGAATTTTCTTTGTCAATTAAACGTTTCAAAAATTTAATACAGCATTTTTACCCATTTTACTAATTCAGCTTTGAACGTATAAGATTGGGCAGAGAATTTTCGTTCTGAAGCTGTCGTATCAACTCCGCACGTCTTGCGTCCTTCGCATCGTATAAATCTACAAGCCGACATTTCACAAGAATTGAGCGATTTGACTTCGGATAATTCTTCAGGCAGAGTTCAAGCATCTCGCGAGCCTCCTGCCTCATCTCCTCAGGAAATCCATCGAGATACAAATCCGCCAAATCCCAATATGCCGCTTCAGCTTCTTCCGTTCCCTTGCATTTGTCCGTAATCTTCTGCAAGATCGCTTCACGCTCGAAAGGATCTCCGGAACTCCCTAATCTATTAAGCTCAACACGCAAAATTAACGCCTCACGTTCAAGCCCGACAATATCCGCGCAATAAGCACATGAAGCTGTCATCAGCAGGATTAGCAACGTAAAAATTTTCCTCAAACTTCCGGCCTCCCTATTGAAATATACTCAAAGCCTCGTTGTCTCATCTCGTCGAGCGAGTATAAATTTCTCCCATCAATTATCAACGCTCGCGACATCAAGTTTTTCATGCGTGTAAAGTCAGGTTGTCTGTAAATGTCCCATTCTGTCATTACTGCGAGGGCATCAGCATTATTCACAGCGTCGTAAATGTCCGGCATGTAAACGAGGCCTTTATGTTCGCCCAAAACTGAACGGGTTTCTTCGATTGCTCGAGGGTCTGTCGCCTGAATATGAGCTCCGGCTTCAAGCAATGATTTTATCAGGACGTGTGCAGGAGCTTCGCGAGTGTCTGAAGTCTTCGGCTTGAAAGCTAATCCCCAGACAGCAATAGTTTTTCCTTCTAATGTTTCAAATTTCGATGAAAGTTTAGCAAACATTGACTTTTTCGCGCATTCGTTAACGTCGTCGACAGCCGTCAAGATTTGAGGTTCATAGCCTGCTGCTCTCGCAAAATCACGTAAAGCCCGTACATCTTTCGGGAAACATGATCCGCCGTAACCACAGCCAGCATTGAGAAACTTTTTGCCAATTCTCTCGTCTAAGCCTATTCCTCTTCGGACGTTCTCAACGTTAGCTCCAACGTGCTCACAAATTCCGGCCATCTCGTTCATAAATGAAATTCGGGTTGCAAGCATGGCATTAGCGGCATATTTGGACATCTCGGCTGAAGCTGTATCCATGAACAATAATTTCGACGGCTCAAGGAACGAATAAAGCTGAGTGAAAATTTTCTGAGCTTCCGGGCTGTCAACGCCAATAATAACCCTGTCAGGTTCAAGAAAGTCCGTGAGTGATGAGCCTTCACGCAAAAACTCAGGGTTTGAGGCCATGAATAATTTGTGAGAGGCTTTTTTCGCGTCAAGTTCTTCTTGCACGATTGAACGTACCATTTTATTTGTCCCGACTGGAACTGTAGACTTCACGATTACGAGCAAATCTCCGGCCATTCCTGAGCCTATATCATGAGCAGCACTCTGAATATACTTCATGTTCGCGCTTCCGTCCGGAGCCTGAGGAGTTCCCACGCAGATAAAGCACGCTTCAGCTCCCGTTAATGCTTCGGCTGTCGATGTCGTGAATGACAAACGGCCTTCTCTCATGTTACGTGTCATCATCTCTTCAAGACCAGGCTCATAAAACGGGACAATTCCCTTCTTCAACGTTTCAACACGTTCTTGATTTACGTCAACACAGACTACATTATTTCCGTAACGCGCAAGACATGTTCCAGTTACGAGGCCTACATAGCCGGTTCCGATTACTACAAGTTTCAAGATTTAATCACTCTCCGAATAAATTTATCTTTTTATCTTTGAACGTGAGAAATTATACACTGTGTTATGACGCGCGCAATTTTTTATCATGAAAATAGAACGTGTTATATTTTAGCGTTGATGATTTTATTTCGGACTTGCAAAAAATTTATACGCTGATAAAATATTTTCTCGTAATTTACTTGCCCGGTTGGCGGAATTGGTAGACGCGCTAGATTCAGGTTCTAGTGGGCGCAAGTTCGTGGAGGTTCGAGTCCTCTATCGGGCACCATCTTTATGAATATTAACTACAAATACGCTAAGAAATTTAACGGGGTATGGTCATGTTGGCTTGACATGATTATGCCCTTTTGTTATTATGCGTTATTGCTCAAAAAAAAAGCAAAGCCAGACTGTCAGGGGAGGTTCAAAATGCCTGAATTTGTTCCAATCAGTAAAAACCGGAAGCGTTACACTTTCGGACGCGCACACGACGTTATAGCAATGCCCGATATGATCGAGGTACAGAGAGCATCGTATCAATGGTTTTATCAGGACAATATGGCTCCCGAAGAACGAAAATCACAAGGACTTCAAGAATTGCTCGAGGAAGTTTTTCCGATTGAAAGTTACGACGGGAATTATGCACTTGAATTTGTAAGTTACGCAATTGACAAACCTAAAATTTCAGAGGAAGAAGCACGACAAAAAGATAAAACGTGGGCACGGCCGATTAAAGCGACAATAAGGCTCACGAACACGAAAACTCAGGTCAGGAAGGAAGCTAAAGAGATATTTCTCGGAGATTTCCCGGTAATGACTGAGCGAGGAACTTTTATCATAAACGGGACTGAACGTGTTGTTATAAATCAGCTTGCACGTTCGGCCGGAATTTATTTTACACATTCGGGGGATTCATGTTCAGCTAAGTTAATTCCTGATAGAGGAGCTTGGCTTGATTTTGCTATGCCGGAATCCGAAAAGGAAGTAATCTCCGCGAATATCGACAACAGAAAAAAATTGCCAATAACTTTATTGCTCAAAGCATTCGGCGCGAAAAATAACGCTGAAATTCTGGAGCTTCTGGATATAGGCACGACGTATAGAAAATTTGATAATGAGCTCAAGGGATTTATGGCCGCTGAGGATTATTATAATGATGAAACTGGAGATTTAATCGTCGCAAAAGGTTCATTGATTGACGAGGAGAAATTAGCGAAACTCTTTGAAGCAGATCCTTCCGAAGACGGTCAAATTCTGGTTTATGACATGGACACTGCGCTTGCTCGAACTCTTGACAAGGATAAAACGAGAAATCCAGACGAGGCAATTCAAGATATTTTCAGAAGGTTACGGCCTAATGAGCTTGCGAGGATTGAGAACGCAAGGGATTACTTCAGGGGATTACTGCAAGACCCAAGACGTTACACACTCGGCAGGGTTGGACGCTATAAATTAAATCGCCGTCTCAAAATGGATGTCTCAGAGGACGAAAGACTTTTAACCCTTGATGATGTTATCGCAATAATCAAAGAGATGTTTGCTATGAAGAACGAGGATAAGATTAGCGATGACATTGACCATTTAGGAAATCGCCGAGTACGCTCAATCGGAGAATTGCTGCAAAATCAGGTTAGAATTGGCCTTCTCAGAATGGAAAGAATTGTACGCGAGAGAATGACGACAATCCCCAATCTCGACGAAGTTACCGGTCATGAGTTAATCAACGTCCGGCCAATTTCAGCATGTCTTCGTGAATTTTTCGGTTCCGGCCAATTGTCGCAATTCATGGACCAGACTAACCCGTTGGCAGAAGTTACACACAGAAGAAGGCTTTCTGCGCTTGGACCTGGAGGATTGAGCCGAGAAAGAGCGGGCTTTGAAGCTAGGGACGTTCATTATACGCATTACGGGCGAGTTTGTCCGATTGAGACACCTGAAGGACCGAACATCGGGCTTGTTTCATCGTTGACGACTTACGCGAGCATTAACGATCACGGATTTCTTGTTACACCACGCCGTAAAGTTAAAGACGGGAAATTGACGGATGAGATTGAATTATTATCCGCAGATGACGAGGATAAAAGCTATGTTGCAATGGCCAGCACACAACTTGAGGACGACGGAATAACCATAGCCGGAGATTCATGCCCTACAAGACATGCCGACGAGATTATCACGGTTCCGACAGATAACGTTGACTATATGGACGTTTCGCCGCGTCAAATCGTCTCGCCGTCGACAGCGTTAATCCCCTTCCTTGAGCATGACGACGCTAACAGGGCCTTGATGGGTTCAAACATGCAGAGGCAGGCAGTACCGTTGCTTGTTCCTGAAGCTCCGATTGTTGGCACTGGAATTGAACACAGAATTGCGAAGGATTCCGGCTCATGTGTCTCAGCGAGAGAGAGCGGAACTGTTACTTACGTTGATTCCGACAAGATAAAGATTAAGAACAGCAAAGGCCGTGAGAGGACTTACGACTTAATCAAGTTCAGACGGTCAAATCAATCTACATTAATTCATCAACGTCCGCTTGTCCATAAAGGCGAAGAAGTTGTGAAGGGCGATATTATTGCTGACGGTCAGGCAATCGAAAATGGCGAGCTTGCACTTGGCCATAACGTTTTAGTCGCGTTCGTCCCTTGGGAAGGCTACAACTTTGAAGATGCTATTTTGCTCAGTGAAAATTTAGTGAAGGAAGACAAATTTTCATCTGTACATATAGAAGAATATGAAATCGAAGCGCGCGAGACGAAATTAGGGGCTGAAGAGATTACCCGTGATATTCCGAACGTCGGCGAAGACATGTTGCGTGATTTAGGCGAGGACGGAATTATCCGCGTTGGTGCAGAGGTCAGCGCAGGAGATATTCTCGTCGGAAAAGTTACGCCCAAAGGTGAAAGCGACCAGACTCCGGAAGAAAAGTTATTGCGAGCAATCTTCGGAGAAAAAGCCCGTGAAGTCCGCGATAACTCGTTGAAATTGCCAAATGGTTCATGGGGAAAAGTCGTAGCTATTAAGCATATGGACAGGAAGAGCAATCCCGATTTAGGCTCAGGAGTTACGGACTCGGTGAAAGTTTACGTTGCTCAGCGAAGAAAAATTACGGTCGGCGACAAAATGGCAGGACGACACGGGAATAAAGGCGTTGTCAGTCGAATTTTGCCGGTTGAGGATATGCCGTATTTACCTGATGGAACGCCGGTTGATGTCGTTTTAAATCCTTTGGGAGTTCCGAGCCGAATGAACTTAGGCCAGGTTCTGGAAACTATCATGGGATTTGTCGCGCTCAATAACGGTTGGCATGTCTCAACTCCAGTTTTCGAGGGAGCCAATGAGAATGAAATCTTTGCTGAGATGAAAAAGATTGCCGAGACGAAATACAAAGATTTGACCGAAGACGGAATGATTACTATTCGTGATGGCAGAACCGGCCGGCCAATGGATAAGAAAGTTACGATTGGATGCATGTATATGTTGAAACTCAATCACTTAGTCGACGACAAAATACACGCACGTTCAACAGGCCCGTACAGCTTGATTACTCAACAGCCATTAGGAGGAAAAGCCCAGTTCGGAGGTCAACGCTTCGGAGAAATGGAAGTTTGGGCACTTGAAGGTTACGGAGCGGCTAATGTTCTTCAGGAAATCTTGACGGTAAAATCCGATGATATTCGCGGACGAGATAAGACTTATGAACGCATTGTTAAGGGTCAAAGTCTTGTGAAGCCCGGAGTTCCTGAGAGCTTCAGGGTTCTTGTGAAGGAATTGCAAGGATTGGGGCTTGATGTTGACGTTACGTTTGATGACGGATCACACGGGGATATTCCGATTGAGGACGACGACAGGCCAGTATTCACGGGAAAATCGCCTGAGATATTCTCAGCTCCAAGAAAACAGCGTAAGAGCCGGAAAAATCAACAAGTTCAAGAAGCAACTGCCGAGACTTCAGTTTTTTCGGATTTAATGCCTGAAGTTGTTACGCCTGAGAACACACCGAGTATAGCGGAACTTTTTGACGCTGAACCGAGCGAGGAAGAGTTGATGAATATGGGACTTGATGAAGAGGGGGGCAATTAAACTTTGGCGAAAAGAAAAGAAATTACAGGGGTAAGAATAAAACTTGCGACTCCTGAGAGGATACACGAAATTTCCAACGGAGAAGTGCTCAAGCCTGAGACGATAAATTACAGGACATTACGCCCTGAGACGGATGGATTGTTCTGTGAGAAAATTTTCGGCCCCACAAGAAGCTATGAATGCAAATGCGGAAAATATAAGCGTTCAGGTCCGAAGTTTAAGGGCATAAAGTGCGAGAATTGCGGCGTTGAAGTTACGGATAACCGAGTTCGCCGTGAAAGAATGGGACATATTGACTTGGCTGTACCTGTTGTGCATATTTGGTACTTGAAGGGAATTCCCGGAAGATTGAGCCTTTTGCTTGGAACGACAGCGAAGGATTTAGAGAGAGTAATTTACTTCGCTCCGTCAAAGAAGACCGAAAAGGGATTTAAGATTATCGCGTCAAGCCGGCCGGATATTGCTCCGAAAGGTGCCGTAATATTCGAGAGTGAGCTGAAAATTCACACACATTATGACAGTGAAAATTTCCAGTATGAAGAAGCGTTCCAGCTTGAAGGGATTGAAAATGTTCCTGTTGATGTCGGCGATTTACTCACAGCACAACAGCTCGCGAAATACAAGACTGATTACGGCGACGAGAGCTTGAAGGCCGAACCTGCTTACGTTATCAGCGAGGACGACGACGATTTAGGGCTTAAGGCCGGAGAAATTGTCCCGATGTCGAAAGCCGGAGATGACGACAAGCGCGCGAAAATTGGGAATAACGAAGCGTTCATCGTAACTTCAGCCGTGAAACTGCCTTATGCTAAAGGTGAAGTTTTGTCGAGAAGCGAATTGACTTTTGTTGAGCAGAGATATCCGGGACGTTTCAAGGTCATGCGTTACGAGAAAGTCATTGATGATCCCAGCCAGTTAGTAATTGAGCCTGGAAGTTCCCCGTTTGTTCAAGGTGATGTAATCTTCGAGCATCAGCAGAATTTGTGCCGGAAATACGATGAAAAGTTCGAGGCAGGAATTGGAGCTGACGGAGTTTTAGCGTTAATCAACAAGTTGGATTTGGATTTGCTCGCTGATTCTTTACGTGAACAGATTGCTGATACTACGGGCCAGAAGAAACGAAAATTAATCAAACGTTTGCAGGTTGTCGAGGATTTCAGGAAGAGTGATTCAAAGCCTCAATCGATGATATTAACAGTTTTGCCGGTAATCCCGCCTGATTTGAGGCCTCTTGTTCAGCTTGACGGCGGACGTTTTGCGACGAGTGACTTGAACGATTTATATCGTCGTGTAATCAACAGGAATAACAGGCTCAAGAAACTTCAAGACTTAAACGCTCCGGAAATCATAATTCGCAACGAAAAGAGAATGCTTCAGGAGTGTGTTGACGCTTTAATCGACAATGGCCGAGTTGGTAAGGCTGTACTTGGTGCGGGCAATCGTCCTTTGAAGAGCTTGACTGACTTATTACGCGGCAAAAAAGGACGCTTCCGTCAAAACTTGCTGGGTAAACGTGTCGATTATTCCGGGCGTTCGGTCATCGTAATTGGCCCTCAGCTGAAAATTTATCAGTGTGGACTTCCTAAGCAAATGGCTCTGGAACTCTTCAAGCCGTTTGTAATTCGTCGTCTCGTTGAAGGCGGAAAAGCTCCGAACGTTAAGAACGCAAAACGCAAGATTGAGAAGGGCGGCGGCGAAATCTGGGAAATTCTGGAGAACATCATCAAAGATCATCCGGTTATGCTGAACCGTGCTCCGACACTTCACAGGTTAGGCATTCAAGCGTTTGAGCCAGTTTTAATGGAAGGCAAGGCAATTCGTCTTCATCCTATGGTATGTACGGCATTCAACGCTGACTTTGACGGCGACCAGATGGCTGTTCACGTTCCGTTGAGCATTGAGGCACAAGCTGAAGCAAGATTGCTGATGTTGTCGGCGAATAATTTACTCTCACCAGCAAGCGGCCGTCCTGTTGTTACACCGACGCAGGATATAGTTTTAGGCGTGTATTATCTCACTGACATGAGAGCCGGGCTGAAGGGCGACGGAATGCATTTTGCGGATATTGACGACGTTTTGTCAGCGATTTCACACGGAACAGTTCACGTCAACGCGCGAATTTGGCTCAAGGAAAATCCTGAAGCATGGGGACATCCAAAGGGCAGACGCAAATACACGTTTAATAATGAAGCAAAGATTGTGAATGATTTCGCTGAAGTTGAAGGTGAACCGAGAATTTTATTCTTTGAGACAAGTCCCGGCCGCGTAATGTTCAACAATAGGATTGCTAAAATTCTTCGTTTCGTTAATGAACAGTTAGACAAAAAGAAAATTGGCCGATTACTCGATGACGCTTATGATAAAGTTGACAGGCCCGGAGTTGTTCAGATGCTCGACGAGATTAAATCATTGGGCTATCACTGGGCGGCACGTTCGGGAATAAGTTTCGGAGTTCAGGCCGTAAGAATTCCCGACGAGAAGACCGAGATTGTCAGCATAACAGAAGCCGAAGACAGCGTTGCTAAAGAAAGCTACGAGATGGGATTATTGACTTATGACGAGTATCTTGACCAGAAGAGCAAACTTTGGGCACAAGCCACGAAGGACGTTGCGGACAAGATTAAAGAGCACATGAGCGAGGATAACCCCGTTCGTATGATGGTAGAGAGCGGAGCACGAGGTTCACTCGGACAAATGGGACAAATGGCGGGCATTCGCGGACTTATGGCTGACCCGACGGGAAAAACGATAGATTACCCGATTACGGCCAATTTCCGAGAAGGAATGAACATGCTTGAGTATTTCATCTCGACTCACGGCGCGAGAAAGGGACTTGCTGATACGGCGTTACGAACGGCGAAATCTGGATATTTAACACGAAGGCTTGTTGACGTTTCACAGGACTTAATCATAACTGAGCATGACTGCGGAACTGATAAGGGAATTTGCATTCACCCGTTGTTGAGTGAAGGAAAAGTTATGATCGGCATCGCTGAGAGAATAGCCGGCAGAACCTCACTTCATAACATTTACGCGAAAAACGGCGATTTAATCATCAAAGCCGGAGACATAATCACAGAAGCCATTGCGAAGAAAATCGAAGCCGACGGACATGATGAAGTCTGGGTGAGAAGTCCTTTAGGCTGTGCACTGAAAAAAGGCGTATGTCAGAAGTGCTACGGTCATGATTTGTCATCTCGTAAGCTCGTCCCAATCGGTGAAGCAGTCGGAGTTGTCGCGGCTCAGTCAATCGGTGAACCAGGCACGCAATTAACAATGAGAACGTTCCATACCGGCGGAGTTCGTTCGGCTGAAGATATTACGCAAGGTTTGCCAAGAATTGAGCAGTTATTCGAGGTCAGAAGGCCGCGTAAAGTTTGCATTCTTGCAGGACTTGACGGACATATCAAGGACATAATCACCGAAGGCAAGCGAAAAGTTATTGTTGAGGACGACGAAGGAAACACATTAACTCACGCAATCCCCTCAGGTCAGGAAATCCGCGAAAATATCGAAGTCGGTATGGAAGTTGATAAACTTTATCCGTTGACCGAAGGAAGCGTTGACCCTCAACAGTTGCTTGAAGTGAACGGAATTGACGCTGTTCAAAGAATGCTCGTTGACGAAATTCAATACGTCTATCATTCTCAGGGCGTCAGCATAAACAACAAGCATATCGAGGTAATTTTACGTAAAGTTGCTCCGTTGAACAAAGTCCGTGTAATCGAAGAGGGCGACACAGATTTTGTTGCCGGCGATATGGTCTGGGAAGATGAAGTTGCGGAAGCTGAACAGAAGATAATCAGCGACAACGAAAAGAGATTAAGACGGGCTATAGTTGCTTTTAGGGGCAACAAATTATTAGCTGTTGACAAAAACGAAGATGGCATCGAAGAATACATCGGTCAAGAACTCAACGAAGAAATTTTGCGCAAGATCTTAACGCCCGGCGTAACGATAAAAACTCTCACGATTGAGCACGACGGCCAGGAAGTTGACGTTATAATCGGGAAATCGGCTTTCAGAAAACGAATGGAAGGTTTGAGGCTTGTTCGTGATGTCAGACTTGAGAAGAGGAGCAAAGTTAAGAAGGCTACGACGCTCACACGTGATGACTTGAAGAAAATTACGGAAGGAGATCCTGTTGTTATTCGTGTCAGAGACAGGGAATTATTAGACCGCTTAATCGGCAATAAATGGCTCGCTGAAAACGTCATGATGGGAAGCCGAGTTGTTGCACCTCATGATGTCTTGCTCGATTCAAAGTGGGCCTCAGAAATCGTGATGAGCGGAATGCGCGACTTAAAAGTCTGGAGTGCTGTGGAGTATTTGAACGTCGCCGAAGCCATGAAAAAATTGCTGATGGACAAGGGCATTCTTGACCGTGAGATTTACGAGAATGGCGAATCAACCGGACGTTATGTTGATGAAGATGTTGTTGACAAAATTGCTTCGGGTGAAATTGAGATGCTTGAAGTTGAGGACGGAGATACGACGCTGGTAATTTCACGTGCTGAAAGTTTGAGCAAGTTATTGGCCGTGAAACTCAAGAATAAATATCTCGTTCAAATCAATCTTCCTGAGGGAGCAATGCCTTATGACGACATTACCGTTGAGCCTGACCCGAGAATTGTTCAATATGCAGAAGAGGCTCGGGCAAGAGGTGAGGACGTAGAAATTCCTGGCCCTGTTGTTAAGAGTGTTCCGAGATATTCAGGAGGCCTTGAGTTTGACGCGAAGAATATCAAGGAAATTGCGGACTTGAAGCCGATTGATTTTTACGTGAGAGCTGCGAACACGAGAATTGAGGAACATCACTTAATCCGAGATTACACGTTTGTTCAGAAATTGCGTGAACTTCCGGAGTGCAAGCCTTTCATTCACGGAATTACTAAGGCAGCACTTGCTACAGACAGTTTCTTGAGTGCAGCGTCATTCCAGCAGACAGCACAAGTTTTAGCAGGAGCGGCAGTGAAGGGAGAACTTGACCCGTTGAGCGGCTTGAAAGAGAACGTAATCATCGGTCATTTAATCCCGGCAGGTACAGGAGCTGAAGCCTTCAGAGGAATTGCCTACAAAGAGGACGACAGCCCGAAATTGAAGCCGAAATTTCAGCCGTCAACCGAAGCAAGTGTATCTGATGAAGCACCAAGAATAGCGGCAGAAGAAATCTTCTCAATGTAAATGTAAATAAAATTAATCCCCCCGTTTTCACAGCGAGGGGACTTTTTTTGCTCGTTAATATCTCAATCCGTAAGACGGGTAATAAATTCTCTCGTCGTTCAAGTTTTCTTTTTGCTCGTTAAGTGCCTTGCGTCCGACACTTCCCATTTCTTGAGCGAGTATTGACGTTAGGACATGAACAGCGAACATTGAGCCGATTAAGCTGCTTCCGAAGAGGGGCGAATGATCGCTGACGTAAAAATGAATTCTCGAGTATTCGCAGATTGGAGCTGCTGGGCTGTCAGTGATTGAGACGATTGACGTTCTACGTTGAGAAATTTTCTCTGCGGCCTCCGTAACTTCGATAACGTAACTTGGAAGCTCACAGATTATCAGCATATCATTTTCGTTTATGGCTCTTGCCTGTTCGATTAAAGATAGTGAACCTCGTCGCATTAACACACTTTTCAGTCCCAATTCCGAAAATCTCGTGTAAAGCCATTCCGCCGGTATTGAGGAAATTCCCCAACCCATGCAGTAAATTGCGTCGGAACTTAAGACAGCTTCACAGAATTTTTTGACTTCACCGCTTCGAAGCGTCATGTTTCTATAAGTCTCGTCGATATTGGCATGTTCGAGTTTGCAGAGTTTCAAAGCCATATCAGAATTTTCTTCAGGTTTAATATCAGCAGTAGACGGCAGGACTTGGGACATTAACTTTTTCTTGAGTGTATTTTTCAGGTCAGCATAGCCGTTAAAGCCCAGCATTCGAGCAACACGAACAAGTTGTGCGCGCGATACTGATAATTTTTCCGCTGTCTCACTGATTGAATGAAATGCTATTTCCGATGAGTTGCCTAAAATGTATTCGGCTACTCTTCTTGTTTTTGCTGGGAAATGGTTTAATTTTCCCCGTATTTGCTCTTCTAAATGCTGGACTTCCATTTTTAATATTTATCTCTCTATTCTATTTTTGTGCACCTTACGTAATTTACTCCGCTTCCTCGTGAGGATCTCAAAGTTCCCTCGATTTGTACGGGGTCATTGTCATTTTTGCTCGCGAGGATTTCCTGGAGAGTTTTATTATTATCGTCATCATAAACTCTTACGACTATGAAATCTTTTCTTGCATGTCCGTCGAAATCTTGAACTTCCTGACGAACGGCAAAACGAATATATTTTCCCGTACCTGTTACACCTTCAGCCTTAGCTTTTATCTTGTGGACTTCTCCTGAAAGTTTCACTGAGTTTTCGAGCGTTTTAATCTCCGGCAGAACTTCAACGTCAAGAACAGCAAGATATAATTCACCGCTTCCCTTTGAAGATCTCAGAGCGCCCGTAACTTTAATCGGCGTATTTTCGTCGAGAGCGCTTAATTTGTCTTGAAGTTCCTGTGAAAAAGCTCGTGCGTTAAGGAAATCGCGTCTTGTTGTTCCGTCTGTCCATAAATTTTCGTGTCTGATTGAGAACGGAAAATAGGCGTGATTTTTTTTGCGGCTCAAGTGGTGCAGGAGGCCTGAAAGTGTTACAGTATTTAAGTAGTTCATTGGCTATCACCCTCAATAATGAAATAATTTTTTGCTGGTGAATATTTTACATTATAAAAGTTGTGAATGCCTCATGTTTAGCACATAAAGTTTTAGAAAGCCGCTTGAAAACTGAAAAATATATTGCATAATTCATAAAAGCTGATAAAATGCAGAAAAATTCAAATCAGGAGGTG
>CALGHA010000126.1 GCA_937915835.1 uncultured Fretibacterium sp.
GTGTGCTCTTCCGATCTGACTAGTCCCATTTGTCAGTTTTGTATATTAATTGAATAAACTTGCTGTTTAATGATGAGCCGGGAAGTTTCTTTGACATTTCTGGGTTATAAGTCAGCGTTATCGTCGTGTACCTGTCAGGAGTCCAGACGTTTTGAAGCATAATTTTTCCCTTTGAGCGAGTATTAGCCGTCGGCCTCTCATTCCCTGAACCGTAAGCCGAGTTAAAGCCCTTCTGTAATGCCTCGTAAAATTTTCTGTCAAACTCCTTATCTCCCATGCTCTGAAGATATACAGCTTTAGTCTTTAGCACTTTATTCTTGTAGAACGTAAATATAAACATTGCCGGATAACCTTCAAAATATCCTTCCATTGTGAGGCTTTCTTTACGCGGAATTGTCGTTTTCGCTCCGCTGTTCTCCATTCGTTTCTGAGTTCGCGCGAAAGTATGACCAAACGGAAGCGACATGAAAGCGTCTGAGCTGTTCGAGGCCGCAAAAACTTTCTCGGCTGATAGAAGTATTAGCAATAGGCATAAAATTTTTCTCATATCAGAACTCCCATTCAAGATATTTCGCGCTTTGTGCCTCATGTCCGCTTCCTTCAGAGAAAAACGCCCGATAAGTCCTCGACGAATGCCGCTTAATCTTCCCCGTCAATAATTCAGCTTTAGCTATAACCTTATAATTCTTGTCCAGAAATAACATTGTGCCGCCGAAGTTGACGTTATATTTCGTGCTGTTGTGTATCGTAACGTTAAGGCTCTTGAAGCTGTAAGTAATGCTCCCGTATGATAACCCGTTTTTGCCGCGAATTGCTCCGTTCTTGATGACAGCCTCAGAAATTCCGGCCAATAACAATATGCTCAGGATTAAGCCAAGAAAATAAAATTTACGTCTCAAAATTTCAACTCTCCCTGTGAAAATATTAATATGAAAATTATATCAGCAAGGAGTTTTGTATTTTGCCTGAACAATCACGTCCTCCGTTTTTTCCGATGATGATAGACTTGCGTGCCCGAAAAGTTTTAATCATCGGCGGAGGTCATATTGCCTCAAGACGAGCGAGAACGTTAACAACCTGCGGCGCTGAGATTGTCGCGATAAGTCCGGAGTTCTGCGAAAATTTCCCGAACGAGGCAGTAAGAATTTCCCGTGAGTTTCAGCCTGAAGACATCGACGAAAAATTTACGCTCATCATCGCCGCCACGAATAAACGCGAGATTAACAAGCTCATTCATGACTTAGCCAGAGCAAAAAATATTCCCGTGAACGTCGCTGACTGTCAAGACGAATGCGACTTCTTTTTCCCGTCGTTAATAAATTTCGAGAGTGTCAGCGTGTCCGTAAACTCCGCAGGAAAATCCAGCACACTGACGCATAACCTCTCTGAAAAATTACGCGAGGTCTGGCCTGAATGGGTAAAACTTGAACGGGAAAAAATTTAGTAATATTCTCGCACTCAAAACTCACTAAATACGCTGAATGCCTGATTTTTACTGTGTTATAATAGCCGCATTCAGAAACGTGTAAAATTAAAAGTTTGAGTAAGTAGTTTTTATTAGTGTTAAGTATGCTATAATACTTAGTGTCCAAACTCAAAGATTTTACAATTTAGATTTAGAAGGTAGCAAAAATTTAACATGTCGTAGATTATCATATCCATTTATAATTGCGCGGCAGGTCGGGAGGAATCGTTTTTGAGATTTAATCGTGAACCATTACGGGACTTTGTGCCTTCAAAAGGGAAAAAAACAAAACCTCGTAACAAGAAACATGCAGGATTTTCATTAGGCTTCTGCTGGGCATTCGGTGTCGTTGTCTGTGTAACATTCGGACTGGCTTCATTCTTAATGTACTCAGCGGGACATTTCAGCAGTTTTTCTTCAGGCGGAGGAGTTCATCCAGCTTGGGGAGGAAGCGAAGGCGAGGAAAATTTCACGTCAACAGCAGGTTTAATTCACGTCGAAGTTACTGAACTGGAAGATGCCAAGCCAAAAGACGAAAATATTTATGCTCAAGTCAGAAAAAATCCAATTGAGGAGTTCGGACCGCTCCCAAAATATTTGTCGGACTATGAGAATATAATATTGAGTGTTACGGAAAACGGAAAAGATATTCCCCAAAACGAGGACGAAGAAGATGAATATATTGAACTCGCCCAAGTTCCGCAGATTGAAATTGAAGACAGTTCTGACAAAATAGAACTCGTTGAACAAGGCCCAGCCTGGACTGAACACATTGTAAAAGAAGGCGAAACCCTATCAGATATAGCGGAAGAACACGGAAATATCACAGTTCAGGACATTTTAAAGGCTAACGGTCTCAAAGATGCAAACAGAATATCAGCCAATCAGTTATTATTCATCCCTAATGATCCCAGCAAAATCGAAGACACTTTAGATGAAGTCAGAACACGTCAAATGAGGGTTGCCTCAGCAAAGGAAGTAATCGAGCCCATCAAGACAAAATCTTACGTTGTAGCTCAGGGCGATTCTCTTTGGTCAATTGCTAACTCACAAGGCGTTGAACTTGACACTATAATTGGAAGCAACAAGTTCAAGACTTCAGCAAGATTAAGGCCAGGCGCGATATTAAGAATTCCAAATCAGGACGGAATTTTTTACATCATGAAGAAAGATGAGAAAATCGAAGACGTAAGCAAACGTTACGGCGTAAAGATGAGCAAAATTCGTGCGGTCAATGTCAATCTCAATGTAGCCAAGCTGAAGACAGGAGACGAAGTATTTTTACCCGGTGCCAGACCTGACGGATTAGTTGAGCAAAAAGAAGCTCCGAAAGTTGCCGAAGTCAAGAAGTCAACGCCCTCTCCAGCTCCGAAGACCGTCAAACAGCCGGTTAAACAAGCTGCAAAGTCTGAGCCTAAGAATATTAAGCCTCAGCGTGGAGAAGTTGCCGTAAGAGCTTCAGGGTTCAGGTGGCCGCTCATGGGAAGGATTAACAGCCCATTCGGTTGGAGACAGCACCCGATTACTAAGCGCAAAGATTTCCACACAGGAATTGACATCAAGGGCAATCGCGGCGATCCAATCAAAGCGGCTGGAACTGGAAAAGTTGTATATTCCGGCTGGATGGGAGGTTACGGAAAAGTTATCGTAATCGAGCACTCAAACGGCCAATCAACTTTATACGCTCATTGCCAGACGTTAATAGCAGGAAAAGGCTCTAACATTTCATCAGGCTCATTAATCGCAAAAGTCGGAACAACAGGACGCTCAACAGGCCCGCACTTACACTTTGAAGTCAGAAACGGAAGCAGTCCGGTAAATCCGATTAAGTATTTGAGCAGATAATAATTAAAGGAGTAAAAATTTCATCATAAACAACATGTCAAAATTTGTATTTGTAACAGGCGGAGTAGTTTCATCATTAGGCAAGGGAATAACAGCCGGTTCAATCGGTACGCTCTTGAAAAAACGAGGCCTTAAAGTCTCAATCTTGAAGATAGATCCTTACTTGAACGTCGACGCAGGGACAATGAACCCGTTTCAGCACGGAGAAGTTTTTGTTACTGACGACGGAGCCGAGACGGATTTAGACTTGGGACATTATGAGCGTTTTATTGATGTCTCGTTGAGCGAGAAAAACTCAATCACGACCGGCAAAATTTACTCAAGCGTCATCAAGAAGGAACGACGCGGCGATTATCTTGGCGGAACTGTGCAAGTAATTCCTCACATTACGAATGACATTCAGGAGAGAATTATCCGTGCTGGTGAGGGGCTTGACGTCCTTATCGTCGAGATTGGCGGAACCGTCGGAGATATTGAGGGTCAGCCGTTTCTTGAAGCAATAAGACAGATGGCCGTGCGCGTTGGACGTGAAAATGTTGTTTACTGCCATGTTACGTTAATTCCCTATCTTGAAGCCGCAAAGGAACTCAAGACTAAGCCAACTCAACACAGCGTACAGGAATTACGAAGAATAGGAATACTCCCGAATATTCTCGTCTGCAGGACAAGCCGCGCGATGGATCAGGGCATGAAGAACAAAATTGCTCTGTTCTGTGATGTTCCGCCTGAAGCTGTTATTGAAGTCCGTGATGAGCCGACAATTTACAATGTCCCCGTAGCTTTGCATAAACAGGGCCTTGATGATTTGATATTAAGGAATTTGGGGATTAAACCTGAGAATGAGCCGGATTTATCTGACTGGTTAAGAGTTGTTGATAGATACATGAACTCGCCCGAAGAAGTCAAAATTGCTTTGGTCGGAAAATATGTTCAGCATAAGGATGCGTATTTAAGCGTCGTTGAGGCTCTTCATCACGGAGGAATTTCTCAGGGCGTGCGAGTGAACATAATCTCGGTCGAGGCTGAAGACTTAGAAAACGGCAAAGCTGACGAGATATTAAAGTTTGCTGACGGCGTATTAATTCCCGGAGGCTTCGGAGTTCGAGGCGTTGAAGGGATGATTGAGGCCGCAAAATTCGCCCGTGAAAATAACGTCCCATTGTTCGGAATTTGCTTAGGAATGCAGATGATGGTCGTAGAATTTGCGCGTAACGTCTGTAAATTGCACGAAGCTCACAGCAAAGAGATGAACCCCGCGACAATTCACCCCGTAATTCATTTAATGGAAGAACAGGAGAAATTACACGATTTAGGCGGAACAATGAGGCTCGGAGCTTATCCCTGCGAATTGGCCGAAGGTACGAAATCCGCAAAAGTTTATGGTGAACTGAAAATTTCCGAGAGACACAGGCACCGTTACGAGTTCAATAATGCTTATCGTGAGCGTCTCGAAAATTGCGGGCTAAAAATCGCCGGAGTCTGCAAAGAACGTGATTTAGTCGAGATTGTCGAACTTCCTGAGCATATCTGGTACATCGGCGGCCAATTTCACGGAGAATACAAATCAAGACCGACAAAACCTCACCCGTTATTCGACGGATTTATCAATGCGGCTGTGACTTACATGAGAAATCGAGCAAAGGAGGCTTAAAACTTGAAGGCTGTAAAATTTTTATTGATAGCAATTTTTGTGTTGACAGCTTCGTCCTGTCTTGCTTCGGAGGCTGTACCTGACCCGGATATTAATGCAGGTTCTTCGTCGCGCCAGATGATGGAACAAATCGAGAAATTGATTTACGGCTATACTTCTCAGGGAGGATTAATCGACAGGCTTACAAAAGTTGAAGAGGATCTATTCGGACGAAGTTTGCCCGGAACAATCGCAGAACGTCATGCGGCAATCTTGAACTTTCTTGACGTTGGAACCGACGAACAGCCCTCAATGATGTTCAAGCTCGGTGTTGCTGAGTGGGTAGTCGACAAGAAAATTAGAGCCTCTGAAGCGGCCGAAAAACGTCTTGAGGATTTAGAAGTCAACTTAACAGGGGCTTCACGCCAGGGAAATCCCATAGTTATGCGTGTCGAAAGTTTATTAGCCACGTTATTGATGGACCCCGTAACAACTCAGACCGTCGTAATTCCAGCGAACACGACGATGAAATTTCGCTTTATGGACGAGTTAAGCCCGGCAAAATCTCAGGTCGGCGATTTTGTTCGTCTTGAGCTTACGAATGACTTAATCGTCAATCAATGTCTCGTTGCTCCGGCCGGTTCGTTATTAATTACGGAAGTCCGAGATGTTAAACGTCCTCGAATGTTCGGAATTCCCGGAGAAGTCAGATTAGCTTTCAGTGAGTTAAAGCCGCTCGGTCCTCAGAGGCCGCCTGTGATTGTTGGTGAAGCCGCCCAAGCAGCGATCAGGAATGCCCGCAAAACTGGAGAACGCGGTGAAGGTGCAGTAATAGGAGCCGGAGCAGTGAGCCTCGCAGGAGCAGCATTATTAGGGCCTGTCGGACTTGTCAGCGGAGTGTTCATTCGCGGAAATTCGATTAAGATTGCGGCAGGTTCAGTTACATTCGTCCAGACTTCGGGAGATTTCGGCGTGTCGGCTTATCCAATCCCTGAGACTTTACAGGTCAGCACGAACAACATAACGAGTTCACAGCCTGACACGAGCAATAACACTTCGGAATATTCGCAATTATTACAGTCGAACTCAGATAGAGATATAATTATCAAACGCAACGTTTTCCAGAATGATTATGACACTCCGGCGAGTTCGCCAGCCGCTAACAATAACACAAACACAGGAGGAGACTTTGAATTACCGCCTGAACAGTCGATTAATTAGACTTAGAAATTTATTACCCGTTGTGATTTTAGCGGCGGGTATTTTTTTTGCGCACGTTTTTTATGCTCATGCCGCCGAAATCTCCCCGTTCGACGAGACAGTGAGAATACTTGAGCGCTGGACTTCGGCCCATTGGGGACAAGACTGCTTCGTCTGGGTTGTTCATTACCCGGAAGAAATTGCGGACGCTTGGACAAATTCTGAGGCTCTGCGTTCTGGAATGAGCGATGCTGAGCGTGAAAGTTTCAGGAAAAATTTTGTTAAGGAGCTTGAACTCGATAAATCTGAGACGTTTTTAATCAGCGTTTACTCATTCGGAGGTCGTCCGGTTAATCTCTCGCCTGTGAAGGAAAATATTTCACTCTTAGCGTCAACCGGAGAACGAATCAAGCCCACACGTTATGACAGCGCGCTTGATTATCCTTCGAATGGAGTTGTTCAAGGCCTCGTGTTCTTCTCAAAACAGAGCAACAAAGATTATGTTATCGGCATTAAGGGAATGGGAAGCAGCGAACGAATTTTCTCATTTGCTCCTGTTGAAGTCCCGCCAGCTCCAGCAAAGACGGCCAAAAAAGAGGAGAAGAAGCCCGAAGTTGTCGTTGTAAATCTTCCTAAGAAACAGCCGGTGAAAAAAGTTATTCCCAAGAAGGAAGAAGAGATTGTGCCGCCTCCGCCTCCTCAAATTCCGACGAGGCCGATTACCCCGTTGTTTCGTGAACGTTCAAGCGATATTGACGATTTTGCACGTTCAATCCGTGAGGGAAATTCTCAGCCGAAAACTAACACTACAGCTTCAACACAGTCAACTCAAAGACAAAGCAATATCGAGAATGCCTATGTCAGCCGCGAAAGCGTTCTGCGAAAATTTTTATCACTCTGGGCCAGCAATTCACCTAATGAAATGTATGATATGTTATCAGAAAGTTCGAAAAAGTTAATTTCTCGGCAGAATTTCGCAAAAGAAGTAAACAAGGCTTCGGATATTCGCGAGGGCTTAAAGGGGGATTACCGCATTGACTGGGTCGGTGAGGAACGCGCGAAAATCATAACGACGCGAAAAACTTTAATATTTAAATCCGTAGCAACAAGGACATTAGGGATTACTCGCGAAGGCTCTTCGTGGCGTATAGTTTGGTGAAAGGAGAATTTGTTCATGTCAAAACGTTTTATCTCGCTGTTAATTATCTTGCTTGTCATAACCGCACCCGCTTTTGCCGCAATCACTGATGAAGAGTTCGTAAATCTCTGCAAGACAGGGACATTAAGCGAAGTCGTAAAAGCTCTCAAGGAAGGAGCCAACCCTAACGCTAAGAATAAAGAGACGTTCACAGCTTTAATTGAAGCAGCACGACGAGGCAGCTTAACCATAACGCAAACTCTTCTTGATGCCGGAGCCGATGTAAATCTTGCGTCTCAATATGGATTTACTCCCCTGATGGCTTCCGTTTGCAACACAAAAAATGCTAATCCCTTAGTCGTTGACTTACTCATTGATAACGGAGCCGACATAAACACAAAAGCCGCTCTAGATCAAACAGCTTTATTTATGGCATCAATTTACATTAAAGGACAACCGGAGATCATAAAAAGTTTAGTCAGGGCCGGAGCGAATATCAACATAACTAGCAACAGCGGCAAAACAGCTCTTGATTACGCCCGCGAAAACGAAAAATTCACAGGTTCAGAAGCTCTAGCACGTTTAGAGAAACTCGCAAAATGAAAATCTCGCGCACAAAAATTTTCATGGGCCTTCTCTTCATATTCCTAGTAATCATCGTTGAATATGCCCGCCGTGATATGAACTTGGATGTTGATTTGCTCCGTGAAAGTTTGATGAAAATTCCCGGCCTCGTCATGGAAAATATCAGCATGTCCCGTGAAATCTCAGGTGATATGTGGCGAGTGAAAATCCCGTATCTTGAGCAGGAAGGAAATGCGGCTTACGTGAAATCCATTGACATTAAGCGTGAGATTAGCGGCGATGAAAATCATGAATGGACATTTTTCGGCCAATCCGGAATTTACTCACACGATGAGAAGACTGCAAGCATAAATAATTTGACGGGAAAACTTGAGATTGATAAAAGAACTTGGACGCTTGAGAGCAAAAAATTAAATTGGACGGAAAAATATAACACGTTCTATTTTAGTGATGGCGTAAAAATTTACGACGAAGAATTTTCACTTGACGCACCGAATGCAAGCATGGATAACAGCGGCGTGATATTATTACAGCAAGGAGGCGTAATCCGATGGGTAAGACCCTTAAAGCATTAATAATTTTCACACTAGCAATTTCATTCATGAACTCTCAGGGAATTTTTGCCGCCGATTTTGAGGACTATTACGATGATGATAACGAAGAAACTCAACAGGAGAATAATATCCCTAATGAGCGAGTAACTCTAAATGCAAATCGAGTGTCATTCAACGACGAAACCGGCCATGCTTTAGCAGAAGGCAACGCAATTCTCACGTACAACGATACAACGATAATGGCCGAACGAATTGAATATGACGCTGATACCCAGAAAGTTCAAGCAATGCCGCTTCCAGGTCAGCAAGTTATCTTGACGAACAACTCACGAACTCTAAAAGGCGACAGGCTCGATTATGATTTGAACAGCCGCGAAGGAATTTTAACGGGAGCCGGAACTCAATTACCAGTTGGCGAGGACGGCGGAGTTCTTTACGTTTACGGGAGCGAGATTGACGTAATCCCTTGGGGGCTTGCTGTTGAACGCGGACTTGTTAAGGGAAATCCTGAGGAGTATTTAGTTCAGTGGCGTGAAGTTGTTCTTACGACTTGTGCGCTTGAGCATCCTCATTACAGGCTTGAATCTAAGACGATAACTTTTATTCCAGGCAAGAAAGTTACAGCTCACAGGCCCAGAGTTTATTTAGGCAACACGTATTTATTCACATCGCCGCTTGATTATGTCGTCCAGTTGAAGCGTAAAGCTGTGCAGTATTCATTTCTGCCGTATTTTCGCAAGAGTGAGACCAGAGGAACCGGCGGAGGAATTACCGGCTCAATCGGATGGGATACGGGCTCAGCGTCGCTCGGATTTTCTTACATGGATAAAGCCGGAATTGAGTTCATGTTTGAGGTTGAACAGGAGCTTAATCAAGATTTCTCGATATTGGCCGGAGTTGAACACTCATGGGACGATTTATGGGACGAACGAGTTTGGAGACCTTATGCGGCTTTGCTTTACTCACATAACGGTTGGGACGCGCGTTTAGGCTGGAGCAGGAATGAATACATTGACGACCAGAAAGACAGTAACAGCGAGTTCAAGGGTAGATTAGACCGTCGTCCTGAATTTATCGTGTGGGCCCCTTGGTTCAAGAGTTCGACAAATTCATGGGCGAGAATTTATGCGGCATATGCGAGCTTCAAGGAAACTTTGTACGGAAATCCTGAAGGAGAAGTTACGGCGCGTTACGGCTTGGGCTTCCGGAATTATTATGAACGGAATATCGGCGATGTTGAATTTTTCTCAGACACTGAAGGTGCGGCCTGGTTTTATGATCGTGAAGATGCTGACCAGGAAATGCTGAGGAGTTTTACGGGATTACGTTATAAAATAGGAGCTGTTGAACTCGGAACAGCCTACGAGCGTCAATACGTCTGGGGCGAAAGTCCAATGCATTGGGATACTTACAAGGAACGCGAGAGAATACATCAGAAAATTCGTTTCCCGTTAGGGCGTGAGGTTTATACGTCGTTCAGAGGAAGTTACGACTTGGACGAGAGCATGATTGACGAGATGAATTACAGCCTTCAATGGATTACGGATTGCATGATTTGGGATTTGCATTACAAGGATGACAGGACTTCAGGAAGCGACGACGAGATAGGCTTATCGTTATTTATCCGGGCATTTCCAGACAGAGAAGCGTCGTTCGGTCAAAGCCTGAATAAAGATCCATTTGACAGACCTCGTGAAATTCCGAAAGACAAGAAATAGAAAATTAATTAGAAAGTTGGTAGAAAGTTTTTATGATTAAGTTATGCTACATTGACGGCCAATTTGTTAAGCCGGAAGACGCGAAATTACCCCTTTCAGATTTGATTATTCAGCGTGGAGTTGGAGTATTTGAGGCTTTTGCTTCGTTCAATCTTAAGCCCTTAATGCTCACACCTCACATGACACGTTTTATTAACAGCGCGAAAAGTTCAGACATTGCGAATATTCCTGATGTTGAGTACATGAAAAAAGTTGTCCGTGAAGGAATTGCGAAAGTCGGCCATGACGTAAGAATTAGGACGTTTTTAACCGGCGGCGATAATTTTGACGCTGAGAAGGGCTGTTTTCCTGAGCCGAGATTTTTTGTGATATTCGACGAAGCGGGATTAATCACCCCAGAAGAGCGCGATAAGGGCGTAACTCTTGAGCCTGTTTCGTTTGGACGCGATAATCCCGAAGTTAAGAGTGTTGATTACCGAGCGACATATCACACTGAAGGAGCGTATGAAATTCTGTATTGCCCGAATGGTGAGATAACCGAAGGCGGACATAGTACATTTTTCTTGGTGTTGAAAGACGGAACACTCGTAACTGCTCCGTTAAATCGCGTCTTAAAGGGAACGACTAGAGGCGCAATAATCGAACTCGCTAAACAGGAAGGCATAAAAGTAGAAGAACGCTGCCCGTTATGGTCTGAACTCGCCAGTGCTCCGGAAGCTTTCGTGACAGGAAGCATTAAAATGGTTGTGCCTGTCGTGAAAATTGGCGGAATTACGATCGGTGACGGAAAACCAGGAAAAATTACTCGCAAACTCTTTGACCTCTACACGAAATATTTAGAACGCTGGCTTGAATAGTTCAACAAAATACGCTGAAAATGTTATAATTTTCTTCGTTCCCAAACTTTAAAAATGGCATCACCTTCGGAGCAATACGCTCTGGAGTTAAACACAATTTTTTCATAGGAGGTAAATTTTCTCTAATGGAACAAATTCGTTCATTATCACAGTTAATCGAGGACGCTACAAAGTTATGTTCGGAAAAAGGCCGTAAGCGTATCTCCGTAGCAATGGCTGAGGACGCAGGATTAATCTCCGCAATCGAAGAGGCCCGCAAACTCGGACTTGTTGAGGCTACTTTGGTAGGAAATCCTGAGAAGGTTAAAGCCTGCATAGCTGAAGCCGGAGCAAGTGAGAGCAGCTATCACATTATCCCGGAGACTAACGAAGCCGCATGTGGTATCGTCGCAGTAACTGAAGTTTCAGCCGGACGCGCTGACATTTACATGAAGGGCCAATTGCACACTGATAATTTCCTTCGCGGAATGCTCAACAAGGAAGTCGGCCTTCGTGTTGGGAAAAAAGCAATTTCACACTGCTACTTCCATTCAATTCCGGGCTATGACAGAGTAATTTTCATTGCAGACGGTGCGTTTAACATGTATCCGGATCTCAAGATGAAAGCTGATATCGTTCAGAATACCGTAAACTTTGCACGTTCACTCGGTGTTGAAGTCCCGAAAGTTGCATGTTTAGCCGCCGTCGAAATGGTCAACCCTGATATGCCCTGCACACTTGACGCAACAGCACTTGTCCAGATGAACGCTCGCGGACAGCTCAAGAATTGTGTAGTTGACGGACCTTTAGCACTCGATAACGCAATCGACGAGGAAGCCGCCAGAATTAAGCATATCAAATCACCTGTAGCAGGCCATGCAGATATTTTGTTCGTCCCGCAGATTGAAGTCGGTAATGCTCTCGCTAAGTCAATCAGCTTCTTCGCAAAAGGCAGTGAGACAGCGGGATTAATCATCGGAGCAAAAGCACCCGTAGTATTAACAAGCCGTGCAGATTCACCCAGAGCAAAATTGTTGTCAATCGCCGGTGCCGTAATGCTCGCTCATCATCAGGGCTAAAAATTTTAAGGAGGTAATATTGTTATGAAAAAAATTCTTGCACTTGTTCTTGTTCTCGCACTCGCTTCATCAGCTTCAGCAGTTACCCTTACTTATGCCGAAGTCAACCCGTTGGATTCAATCGTTGGGCAGACGGCTACAGCTTTCAAGCAGAAAGTTGAAGAGTTATCGGGCGGAGAAGTTATCATCGACATTCAGGCCTCTGGCGTTCTTGGTTCAGAAGCTCAGGTTCTCGACGGAATTTTGGGCGGTGGCGACACAATCGACATCTCCAGAATTTCAGCGTTTGCTTTAACGAGTTATGGCTGCCAGAAGGCTATGTTACTCTCAATCCCTTACACATTCGTGAGCCGTGAACATTTCTGGAAATTCGCGAACAGTGATTTAGCCGCAGAGTTCCTTGCAGAGCCTCATAACATTGGACTTCCATTAAGGGGAATTTGCTACGGTGAAGAGGGCTTCAGACATTTCTTCTTCAAAGAGAAGGTGGGCGGACTTAGTGACCTTAAGGGCAAGAAAATCCGTGTTTCCGACGACCCAATTATGACCGGCATGGTTAAAGATCTCGGCGCTAACCCGACAGTCGTAACGTACACCGAGCTTTACAGCGCGCTTCAGACCGGAGTAACTGACGGAGCCGAACAGCCAATCGCAAATTATCGTTCAAACGCATTCTCAGAAGTTGCACCGAACTTAATACTCGACGGGCACACACTCGGAGCAATCCAGATTATTATTGCGGATTCAGGATGGAACAAGCTCAACGATCAGCAGAGAGCCTGGTTAATGGAAGCCGGAAAATATGCGCAGGATTTCAACGCAAAACTTTCGGCCGGAGAAGAAGCAAAAGTACTTGAGCTGCTTAAAGCCGACGGTGTAACTATTGTTGATGTTCCTGACAAAACGGAATGGGTTAAAGCCTGCCAGCCGACAATTCAGGCGAGCACGAAATCACAAGCTGCTCTTTATAAGCAAATCGTAGACCTTCAGTAATTAAGATTTAGCTTTTCGACGCGGGGGATAAGAAAGTTTTCTCCCGCTAATTTTTTGTGTAAATTAAGGAGATGAAAATTTTATGCGCGGATTTTTTAAGGTTGTCTCATTTTTCAGGCCGCTTTATGATTTGACGGATAAAGTTGTAATGTTAATCTGTAAGCTCTTGTTAATCGCTGATATAGTGATCACGTCAATGTCAGTTGCCGGACGCTATATTTCATGGATTCCGGATCCTGCATGGAGTGAACAAATGGTGTTGACTTTTATGGTATACATGGCGGTTCTTTCGGCGACGTTGGCAATTCGTAAACGTGCTCATATCCGGATGACTTCGTTTGATGCTTATCTTCCGGCTGGACTTGTAAGATTTCTTGATTTAGTGTCGGATATTGCGGTTTTTGCGCTGGGAATAATAATGCTTGTCTATGGAATTAAAGTTTGTCAGTCGCCATTGGCCCGCTTTGGAAGATATGAGAGTATCCCGACGTTGAGCAGATTTTGGATGTACCTGCCTATTCCTATTGCCGGAGGAAGTATGGCGATATTTGAGCTTGAACAGATATTCTTGAGACTGGAAGAAATTTTTGTGCCGAAGGAAAATTAAAACGTGAAGCGGATAATTTTTGCGTTTATCGCTGTAATTCTAATCGCGTCGTCAGCTTTCGGAAATGCTACGGATGATTTATTCACAGCCATCAAGGACAGAAGCATAACTGTCAAGCAATTTAACACTCTCAGGAAGCGCGGTGCTAATCTTCGTGCTAAAGACGAGCATAATCTTACGGCTTTAATGTGGGCAATTGCTCTCAAACATGACACTGGACTTATTCGAGCGATGATACAAGCCGGTGCTGACGTCAACGCTAAAGGTGAGGACGGAAATACTCCGTTGATGAACGCGGCATTCGGCCGGGCAGTGTGGTATTACGGGCTTTACGGTTCAGACAGCAATATATTGAAGATTACTCCGGAAATTGCTAGTGTCTTAATTAAGGCCGGTGCAAAAGTCAACGCACGAAACAATAACGGCTTAACTCCTCTTCATCATGCTGTTCATGCCAGCTCAGGAGTTGTGAAAGTCTTGCTGAGGGCAGGAGCTGACGTTAACGCGCGAGACAGCGACGGCTATAGCCCTTTGATGTATGCTGTAACTGAAAGTGATATTGAGACCGTAAGGGCATTGCTTGACGCTGGGGCCAATCCAAACTTGCAAGAAAAGAAATACGGACTTACGGCTTTAATGCGTGCGTCTTTTACGACCGAAGGAAGGCCGGATATTGCGGGTTTGCTTGTTCGTTACGGAGCGGATATTTATCTCGAAGATTATGACGGCAAGAACGTTCTTGAGTATGATTTGACTGACCAAGTTCGTGCGGCAATCGTTAATTCCGTGAGGTAAATCATGAGAAAGTTTTATCTTGCAATTCTCATTCTCGCTGTTATCGCTTCGGCTTCATTCGGGGATGCAACGAGTGATTTATTCGAGGCTGTACGTTATGATGACACGACACCTGAGAGAATTTACGAGCTTGTCGCTTCCGGAGCAAAGGTAAACAAGAAATCTCAAGACGGTTACACAGCTTTAATGCGTGCGGCCAGTGTGAATATTAATCCTGAAATAGTTCGAGCGTTGATAATCTCTGAAGCTGACGTGAACGCAAAAGATATACGAGGATATACGGCACTTTCTCGTGCGGTGTTGAATTACTATCAAAGTCCCGAAATTGTCAGAGCATTAATCGACGCAGGAGCGAACGTAAACGCAAAAACTAAGTCAGGCAGCACAATTTTATTCCAGGCGGCACATGATGCTTCAAATCCAAATCCTGAAGTGATAAAAATTTTACTCGAAGCAAGCGCAGATATTTCCGCAAAGATTTTAGGAGGAAAGACTGTGCTTGACTACAATTTGAACGATAATATACGAAAAGTTATTGAAGAATTTATTACGCAAAGGACAGGTGAATAGTTAATGAACCCTGAAAATCTCGCAACTCTAGTTTTACTTGGCAGCTTTTTCATTATGATATTTTTACGTTTTCCGATTGCCTATGCTGTCGCGCTCTCAACTGTATTTTGTCTAATTTCGCAAGGTCAAGCTCTCGTCACACTTCCTCAGCAAATGGTCAAAGGTATTTGGTCATTCTCATTAATGGCGGTTCCGTTTTTCATCACGATGGGCGTATTAATGGGCTCAGGAGGAATTTCGGATAAACTAATTGCTTTGGCGAACTCGTTAGTCGGATGGATGCGCGGAGGCTTAGCAATGGTTAACATCGTAGCTTCATACTTCTTCGGCGGAATTTCCGGCTCGGCTTCTGCTGATACTGCTTCGCTTGGCTCAATCTTAATCCCCATGATGGTAGATCAGGGCTACGACGCAGATTTTTCGACGGCAGTAACGATAACTTCATCATGCG
Source organism: uncultured Fretibacterium sp. (assembly GCA_937915835.1). Taxonomy (GTDB): domain Bacteria; phylum Synergistota; class Synergistia; order Synergistales; family Aminobacteriaceae; genus JAFUXM01. Next base: position 15,467 of record CALGHA010000126.1, read on the forward strand.
AAGGATTGCTTGTTCCTCCAAGTCATAACATGGTAATTTACGCTACGACGGCAACGGGAATTTCAGTCGGAGCGTTATTCATGGCAGGATATATTCCCGGAGCAATTCTTGCGATCTCGTTAATGGTCGGATCGTATATTATCTCAGTGAAGAAAAATTATCCAAAGGGTAAACCGTTCAGCTTCTCGTATTTCATTAAGCAGCTTGCGAGTTCATTCTGGGCACTTGCGGCGGTCTTAATCGTTGTCGTTGGAGTTGTCGGCGGAGTATTCACGGCTACGGAATCTGCGGCAATCGCGGTTGTGTATTCTCTGATTGTTTCCGTGTTTATATACAGGGGCTTAACCTGGAAAGGTGTCTGGAAGGCTCTTGATACATGCGTCGAAACTCTTGCCATCGTCTTAATCTTAATCGCGACTTCAGCGGCCTTCGGATATTGCTTAACGACTTTACACGTTCCGGCAAAAGCAGCAATGTTAATTAAATCCGTCTCGGATAACCCGATAATTGTCGCCTTAATGTTGAACGCGATATTATTAATTCTCGGCTGTATTATGGACATGGCCCCGATAATTCTTATTGCGACGCCGATTTTGCTTCCAGTTGCGCAGTCAATCGGAATTAGTCCTATTCAGTTCGGTATCATGGTAATTCTCAACTGCGGAATTGGATTATTAACGCCTCCGGTTGGTGCGGTGTTATTCATTGGCTCAGCTGTTGCGAAATTACCGATGGAAAAAGTTGTTAAGGCTACGCTTCCGTTCTATCTTTGCATGCTGATTACGTTATTGTTGCTTACGTTTGTGCCGGCGATTAGCTTATGGCTTCCGATGTATTTCGGTTATAGCGTGTAAGATATTCGGCTGTTGCAAGATAGGCTGAATTATTAGTTCGGCATGAAGTGTAAAATTGAGCTTTGACGTTCGCAAAAATTATGAAAGTTTTACGCTGAACATGAAATTATTATCCCTTCTGTGTAATAGCAGGAGGGAGTTTTTCTATGCTATAATTTTCCGTAAAATTCCAACAAAGAAAGGATTGACAGGCTTGCTAGATTTGGCTAAAATCGCTTATCGCTTATCGCTTATCGCTTATCGCTTATCGCTTATAGGTAATTTATACTCTCTAAACTCTTCAGTTAATCTTTCGTACAATCTATCACAAAAATTCTCAACTTATCAGGAGAAAGCAGCATCATGAAAAATCTCCTGATAGGAACAATTACCGTTTACAATTGGAATGAAGTAGCCCCCTTCTTTAATTCATACGTGAAAGCAGGTTTCGAGAACTGCGACTGTGTTATGTTCGTCGAGAATATGTCAGCTCACACGATCGAGAAAATCAGAGCTTGCGGCGTTCAAGTTTTCCCAACTCCGGAATATCTCGGCAAATATAGAATTGTTGATTACAGATGGAAAGTTTACGAGGACTTCATCAATGCTAATCCCGGCAAATATGATATGGTCTACACGACTGATGTTAGAGACGTAATTTTTCAGCGCGACTTGTTCAAAGATTATGAAGGACATCAGCCGTTTTTAGGCGTTGCGGTTGAGGACGGCATATTCTCAACGGAGAAGTCCGGGCACAAAGATTTTTTCATCGGGACATATGGGCTTGAAGCCTACGAGAAATACAAGGATGAACGAATTATCTGCATGGGAACCGTCGGAGGAACAGCGGCTGAATTTTGCGAGTTCTGCCGTATAATGTGGGAAATCTTGAGTTCCGAGCGAATTTATCATCTTGAACACGTTGAACACGTTGCTGGATGTGATCAGGCCGTCGCTAATTACTTGCTTTACAACGATAAACTATTTAGCAATATTCTTCTTGTGAGCGATAATGAAACCGGCCATGTTATGACGATTGGGATTACTGAGCCTGAGGACGTGAAACTTGACGCTGAAGGAAGAGTTCTCAACGGTGAAGGGAAAATTGCGGCTGTAGTTCACCAGTACGATAGAAAGCCGGAAGTAATAAAAGTTATCCTGAAGAAATACAGCGAGGGTATGTCGTTTTTCTCAAAATTTATACTCAAGCATAATAACAACAAGTTTATACATTTTTGCAAGCGTCTCATGAATTTTATTCATCGTGAATATAAACGTGGAAATTTATTTAACTCATTGGCCGGTTCAGTGAAGCGAAGATTGTTTAAACGCTAAAAATTTTTCCCTTCTGTGTGAGAATAGGAGGGATTTTTTTTATGCTATAATCACGGAAAATCTCGCAAAAGAAAGGATTGACACGGTTGATGAATTTCGCTAAAATCGTTCGTCGTTCGTCGTTCGTCGTTCGTCGCTAATTTATGCTCTCTAAACTCTAACTTTTCACTCTCGCTTAATCCCGCGCAAAAGTCTCAGGAGGTTTCGGCCTCATGAGAAAACACCTTCTAATCAGTGTAATCAATAATTATGAATGGGACGATCTTATTCCATTTTTCAACTCATATAAACTCGCCAAGTTTGAGAATTGCGAATGCGTAATGTTCACCGAGAATGTCCCGGACTCAACGCTCGAGAAAATGCGTAATTTCGGCATAACAGTTTCGCCAGTCCCTGAACGTTTCAATGGATGCAGAGCTAACGGTTTTCGTTGGGAGTTATACCGGGATTACATTGCTGACAACATGGAAAATTACGACATGATTTTTACCGCTGACACTCGCGACTTAATCTTTCAAGATGACGTTTTCAAGCATTGTAATCCTGACGTTCCGTTTTTAGGCTTTGCATACGAAGACGTATTAATAGCGAACAGCGATCGGGCAAAAGAATATATCATAAAATTCTTTGGTGATGAAGCTTTCGAGGCTGTGAAGGAAAATCTTTATATCTGCATGGGCACAGTCTGGGGAACTTCTGAGAAATTTTACGAGTTCGCAAAATGCATGTCTGAATACATCGGCCCGGATAAATACAAAGTTTCAATGTCGGATCAGGCTATAGCAAACTACTTGATTTATCACGAAAAGATACTTGACAGGATATTATCTCAAGATGACAACGTGATTTACAGCAGCAATTCAGAAGGATATGTTATGACGATTGGACTTCTGGACCACGCAAAATTGACAATAGACTCTGAGGGCCGAATATTAAACGCTAAAGGTGATATCGCTTCCGTAGTTCATCAATATGACAGAAATCCTGAAGCAATAAAAGCTGTGATGAAAAAATATTGTGAAGGCATGTCCTTATTCTCAAGATTTGTCTTCAGGAATTACAACAAGAAAGCTGTATCATTCTGCAAGCGTCTCACGTATTTAATTCGCAGAGAACGTAAACGCGGAAATTTAATCAGGGCATTAACTGATGAAATTCTAAGAAGGCTGAAACTCAAAGTGTTATAATCTCCGTCAATCTCTCATTCTTAAGGAGCTTTGACGTTTATGCGCGTAATTTTCTCAGTCTTGCAAATAATTCTTGATATTATTCTCTATCAATTATGCTTCTCAATTTTTCCCGTTGAGCTTACGTTCGAGACACGAACTTTCTTGACGGGAACAATGTTAGCTTTCTTCACGTTCAGCTCACTTTACGGCTTCCGGAACTGGACATTCTGGGACGAAATCAAATCAGCGTTAAACTCTTGGCTGTCAATAATCCTTGTGAGCATTCTTTTTCTTTACACCAGCAAAATTAATCTCCCGTTTATGCGTATTCTTGCTGACATAACAATTTTTATTCCCATCACATTAACAGCAAGATATATTTTCCGGCGTGTATTCTTCGCAATTGGACTTCTCAAGAAAACTGTATTAATTCTCGGTGCTGGAAGTTCAGGAGAAATTTTCGCTCAAAGTATCAATCTCTCGCCGTTTATCGCCCGTAAAGTCTTAGGATTTCTCGACGACGACGAAGCTAAACAGGACAAAACTATTGCGGGAATTCCAGTTTTAGGGAAGCTGAAGGACTTTGACTATATCCAGAGGGAATTAAACGTTGACGAGGCTGTAATTGCAATTCCGACGGCCTCACGAAAAACTTTAGCCAGTATTCTCAACAAAGTCGAAGAGAGCGTTGACCGAGTGCTTTACATTCCCGATATGTACATGCTTACGACTTATTCAGCCGAGATACGGAGCATTGACGGCTTGCCAGTAATTTCATCGTCTCAAGGCTTGCTAAATCCCGTAAATCGTTTCGTGAAAAATATTGTTGATTACGTCGGTGGATTTGTCGCGCTGATTATTGCTTCCCCGTTGATGATTTATGCCGCGTTGAAGATAAAACTTTATGACAAGGGAAAAATTTTATTCAGACATTTACGAATTGGCCGGGAATTGAAGCCGTTTTACCTGTATAAATTTCGTACAATGGTTCCGAACGCTGAAGAGATTTTGCAGGAAATGTTGAAGGATGAGAAATTGAAGCGTGAGTTTGAGGAGGCTTTCAAGTTCAAGGATGATCCGCGTGTAACTCCAATCGGGAAAATTCTTAGACGAACAAGCCTCGACGAATTGCCGCAAATCTTCAATGTCCTTAAGGGAGAAATGAGCTTAACCGGTCCGCGTCCGATTGTGCAGAAAGAAGTCGAGCTTTATTATGGTTACAGGACAGCTCGCCAAATTTTTCACGTTAAGCCTGGAATGACGGGATTTTGGCAGGTCAGCGGAAGAAATGACGTAAAGGATTACAAGCTAAGAATTGATTATGACTTGTACTATATTCATAACTGGTCAATCTGGCTTGATGTGATTATAATGCTTCGGACAATTACGGCTGTTCTCAAGGGTACTGGAGCGTATTAATTCATGATATAATCTCATAAATTACGTAAAATTCCATCAAGAAAGGACTTGACAAGTTTGAATATTTCAGCCTATAATTTCACATCACATCACATCACATCACATGATTATTTTTGTCTTTTAACGTATCGATTATTACGTTCGCAGGTAAATCAACGTTCGCTTTGTGAAGGGAAGCGGGCGTTTTTTGTTGTTCAGGAGGCGTAATCATGAATATGTCTCCTCGTGTCCGCAAACTTCTTAATTTAGCGTCAGGGTTTCTTCAGGCTTCACTAGACGTTGCAATCCATCAGTTAATAATCTCGTTATTGGCCGGAAGTCTCACGTTTGAAGTCAGAGTATTTTTGTCCGGCGTAATCGTCGTATGTTTTGCGTTCAGCTCACTTTACGGCTTCGAGGCTCTCAAGCGTTCGTTTAATGCCGAAAAAGTCTTGTTCGTTCGTTCGGGAATACTCGCGGCATTCTTGAGCGTCCTGTTTTGTCTCACGAGTGAAAATCCCGTGTCAATCTCTCAAGTTTTGTTGTGTCTAGCAAGTTTCATGTGCGTAAGTCTGTTCATGAGATATTCCCTTCGTCATGTTCTTGCGTCGAAGCATGATAAGTTTTTTCGTTCCGTGAGGCTGAAATCTGAGGTCAATTCGTCCTTGTTTGCTGAGAAATATTCATACCAAGCTCAAGAACTCATAATCTCAGTCATACTTGCGAAATTAGCCGGTTTATTCACACCAAAGCCAGCTCATGCCGACACCGAAGGCCCGACCGGAGAGATTGATACGTCATTGAGAAAAGATTATCGCTGCAACATGAAAGTAATTCTCGCGAGGAAGAGCAAAGTTTATAGGTTCATCAAGAGGCTGTTTGATGTAATCTCGTCAGGAATGGCATTATTGATATTGTCGCCGTTGTTTCTTGTTACAGCGATTGCAATTAAACTTGAGGACGGAGGACCAGTTTTCTTTAGCGCGAAACGTTACGGAAAAGACATGTCGACGTTTTACATGCATAAATTCCGCTCAATGATACCGAACGCTGAGGACAAAATACAAGAGTTGATGAAGGATAACGAAATGACCGGGCACACATTCAAGATTAAGGATGATCCGAGAATTACGCACGTCGGGCATTTCATCAGGAAATATAGCATTGACGAACTTCCGCAGTTATGGAATATTTTCGTTGGTGAAATGAGTATTGTAGGCCCGCGTCCTATAATTACTCTTCACATGGAGACTTGCGACGATTATGACCGTCAAAGATGGCTAGTTCAGCCTGGATTAACTTGTTACTGGCAGGTCAGCGGCAGGGCAAATATAAAATGGGCGCAATGGGTTGAAATGGATTTAGATTACATCGAGAAAATGAGCATCACTGAGGACGTAAAATTAATTCTGAAAACTTTTCCCGTAATTTTCAAAGCTGACGGAGCGTATTAACATAAAGGCCGACTTGGCGAGGTGGGGCAAGGACACCGAATGTGTCGTTGCGCGTAGCCGGAGGGTGGGAGCGAAAGTCGGCCGTCTAAAATTCACACACTAATTTTTTCTGGTACAATATCGCAAAAATTTCTCATGAAACGGAGTGTATTATTCATGCCATTTCCAAGCGATATTGAAATTGCTCAAGCCGCGTCCCCAAAATTAATTACGGAAATTGCGGCAAAATTAAGAATTCCCGAAGATGATTTAGAGTGTTACGGAAAATACAAAGCTAAAATTTCCCCTTCAGTCTTGAAGCGTCTCAATGATAAACCCAACGGAAAATTAATTCTCGTTACAGCCATCACTCCCACGCCGGCCGGAGAAGGCAAGACAACGACGAGTGTCGGACTTGTTGACGGCTTAAACAAAATCGGCAAGAATGCTTGTGTTGCTCTTCGTGAACCTTCGCTCGGACCAAGTTTCGGACTTAAAGGAGGAGCCGCCGGAGGAGGTTATGCACAAGTTATCCCGATGGAAGATATTAATCTGCATTTCACCGGAGACTTACACGCCATCACGACAGCTCATAATTTATGCGCGGCTATGCTCGACAATCATATTCAGCAAGGCAACGAGTTAAAGATTGACCCCAGAAAAATAGTTTTTCGCCGAGTTATGGACTTGAACGAGCGGGCTTTGCGAAATATCGTTATCGGCTTGGGCGGAACAGCTAACGGAGTTCCCAGAGAAAGCGGCTTTGATATCACCGTAGCTTCGGAAGTTATGGCGATTTTCTGTTTAGCTTCGGACTTAATGGACTTGAAAGCTCGACTCGGCCGAATGGTTCTTGCTTACACTTACGATAATAAGCCCGTAACTGTTGATGACATTCACGCAGCCGGCTCAATGGCGGCTCTTCTCAAGGACGCAATCAAGCCCAATCTTGCGCAAACTTTAGAGGGCAACCCTGCGTTTATTCACGGCGGACCTTTTGCGAATATTGCTCACGGCTGTAACTCTGTTCAGGCTACACGTTTGGGCTTAAAGTGTGCTGATTATCTCGTTACTGAAGCGGGCTTTGGTGCTGATTTAGGAGCTGAGAAATTCTTGGATATCAAGTGCAGAGCCGCCGGATTGAAACCTGACGCTGTCGTTGTTGTCGCTACGGTAAGAGCCTTAAAGATGCATGGAGGCCTCGCCAAAAATGAACTTGCCAGCGAAAATTTACAGGCACTTGAAGCGGGAATTCCGAACTTGCTGAAACATATTGAGAACATTCAAGGTTACGGGCTTCCTGTCGTCGTCGCAATTAACCGTTTCCCGACTGACACTGAGGCAGAATTAGCATTGCTCGCGAAAAAGTGTGAGGAGTTAGGAGCGTCATTCGCATTATCCGAAGTCTGGGCTAAAGGCGGAGAAGGCGGGAAAATCTTAGCTCAAAAAGTTGTTGAAGCGTGTGAAAAGCCCTCAAGTTTCAAGTTCATGTATGACGAGGCAATGCCCCCCAAAGAGAAGATGAACGCAATCGCCACGAAAATTTACGGAGCTGACGGCGTAGATTTCACTCCTCAAGCCGAAAAAGATTTAAAGCTCATTCATGACTTGGGAAAAGATAACTTGCTCGTGTGCATGGCTAAAACTCAATACTCACTCTCTGACGATCCGGCCAAGTTGGGACGACCTGAAGGCTTCAGAATTACCGTAAGGGAAGTAAGATTATCAGCAGGAGCCGGCTTCTTAGTCGCAATTACCGGATCAATCATGACAATGCCAGGCCTCCCGAAAAAACCTGCCGCTTTGAATATCGACGTTGACGCTGACGGGAAAATCACAGGATTATTCTAAAATGAAGAATGTAACAATAAGCGAATATCTTGAACAATTAGGCTCAAGCTCACCAGCACCCGGCGGCGGAAGTTCTGCGGCAGTCTCCGGAGCAATGGGCGCGGCTCTCGTCTCAATGGTTGCGAATTTGACGACAGGACGCGAGAAATATTCAGAATACCAGGCTTTAATCTCTGATGTAATTTCCCGTTCCCAAAAATTAATTCTAGATCTTACTGCCTGCATTCGTAAGGACATGAACGCTTTTGACGACGTAATGTCAGCTCTGAGAATGCCGAAATCAACTGAACAGGAAAAAGCTGAACGTTCATTTGCATTGCAGGAAGCATATATGAAAGCTACTGCGGCACCGATTGAGACGGCTGAAAAATGCCTCGAAGTTATGAAGCTCGCAAAAAGTATTATTCACAAGTCAAACGCGACGGCTGAGTGTGATTTAGTCGCGGCGGCTTTAGAGGCTCATGCGGGGATAAAAATTGCTCTGGTCAACGTCAACGTGAACTTAGCGGCAATAACAGTTCGTGATTTCGTCGAATTTAAGCGTGAATGGGCAGAAAATATTGACAATGAAGCCGATAAATTACTTCGGGAAATTCAGGAGGCCGTGAAATGACTTTAATAATGAAAGGTTCCGAAGTCAGCGCAGGAATGAAACTCAAACTTGCTGAGGAAATCTCACAGTTAGATTTTACACCGTCGCTTGCGATTATTCGTGTCGGCTCACGTCCTGACGATTTAGCTTACGAACGAGGAATATTAAAGCGTTTTGAGGGATTAGGCCTTAACGTGAAAGTTCATGAATTGCCAGAAGATATTTCACATGCTGATTTTGACGCAGAATTTTCACGCCTTAATAATGATAAAAATGTTCACGGGATATTATTATTTCGTCCATTGCCGGCCAATCTCAGTGATGAATTTGCTGTGAATAATATTAATCCCAAGAAAGATATTGACTGTATGAGCAAGATTAATATTGCAGGAATTTTCAGCGGAGATAATGAAGCATTCGCACCGTGTACAGCGTCGGCAGTGATGGAGATGTTAGCTCATTACAATTTTGACTTGACGGGTAAAAACGTCGTGATAATTGGCCGAAGTCTGGTTGTCGGTCGGCCTCTTTCAATGCTCATGCTCGCTAAGAATGCCACCGTAACGATTTGTCACACGAAAACGCAAAATCTTCCGGAAATATGCAAGCATGCTGATATTCTCGTTGCTGCTGCCGGAAAAGCTGGAGTTATCACGAGCGAGTTTGTCAGCGATAAAAGCATAGTCCTTGATGTTGGAATTAATGTTAATGCTCAGGGGAAATTATGCGGAGATGTCGATTATGATAATGTCGCGCCGATTGTCCAGGCAATAAGCCCGGTTCCCGGCGGTGTCGGAGCTGTCACAACTTCGGTTCTGGCGAAAAACTTAATCCGAGCCGCAAAATGATAAATGCCCTCTCGTTAATCGGGAGGGTAAATTTTTTACATGAAACACGCTAATCATAAAACTTTTCAGCATGTTATAATTTACCACAATTCACTCTATTCTCATCAATAAATTTATTTTTCACAGGAGGTATTCTATACTATGAGAAAATTTTTCACATTGCTTCTCGTATTATCGTTTGCTTTACCCGCATTTGCCGCAGATTATCCTGCTCAGAATGTAACCGGCGTTGTTCAGTGGGGAGCAGGCGGCGGCACTGATTCACTTATGCGTCCGTTGTCAGCAATCGCTGAGCAGTCACTCGGAAAGTCAATCATCATCCAGAACATGACCGGAGCAACCGGCTCAATCGCAACTCAATACGTTTTTGACGCTCCTACTGACGGTTACACGCTCTTAATGGGTGCTGAAAATCCCGCGCTTTATGACATTCTCGAGATTTCCGAGCTTACTTATAACAATTTCGATTGCGTTTACTTAATCGGCGATGAAGTTGTCGGCATCGTTGTAGGCAAAAACTCGAAGTATAAATCCTTCACTGAGATTATCGAAGCCGCAAAAGCTAAGCCCTGGACGATAAAAATTTCGACGACAGGAACCGGCGGACTTCCTTGGGAGGTTGGAGCGTTTATTACTGACATTACGGGAGCATTCTTCGTTGAAATTCCTTATGACAGTGACGCAAGCGCAAAAACAGCCGTTATGAACGGGGAATGTGATTTTACAGTCTGCAAAATTCAGTCAGGCATTGAGGATTACAAAGCAGGGGAATTGAAATTTTTATGCCTGCTCTCGACAAAAGAAGTTGCGACTATGCCCGAAGTCCCGTTGATTACAGCAGAATATCCAGACTTCGCTAAATATCTTCCTTGGGGGCCGTTCTATGGTGTGTTCGTGAAGAAGGGAACTGCTCCGGAGATTATCGCGAAACTCAGCGACGCATTTACTAAAGCAGGACCGGTTGATAGCTATCAAAAAGTTCTTGCTAACTTCAACATTAATTTCTTGGGATATTCCGGCGAAGAAGCGGCAAAATATATTTCGTCATGGCGCGAAAATACCGTTAACGCTCTCAAGAATTCCGGCGCATTAGACTAGAACGAAACTTTAAAATGCCCCTGATTAATTTTCGGGGGTAAATTTTTTTATTCAACGAGGTGAAATTATTTATGGTAGATTCCAAAGAAGAATATCCGGATCTCAATGAAAATCTCGAAGTCAACACTGATGATTTAATCGTCGTAAAAGAACATCCACTTGAAGCCGGCGAAAAAGTTTTCTCGTTTATCCTGCTCATAATCGGCGTAATAGCGTTGAAGTTATCCGTAGATTTATGGTTCAGCATTTCGCTTAGACGAGGACCGAGAATTGCTTCAGCGGCGGCTGTTCCTGTATTCGTGAGTGGGTTATGGGTAATTTTGGCGTTATGGACAGTCATAGAGAACTTCAAGCTCACAACTCCGCTTTCAAATGTCAAAGGTTTCGGGACAAAGTTTATCAAGGCAATTCAATACGCTTTACCATTGAACGTTGTAATTATGCTTGTTGCTATTGTCGCTTATTGTGTAGCTTTAGTCGAGGGCGTGAGTTTCTACATTGCAACTCCGGCATTTTTATATTTCTCGATGTGCTATTTAACCCGTAAAGATTACCTGAAAAATATTCTGTGGACTGCGTGCGTAATGGCATTTATCGTTCTGGTCTTCAGAATGTTATTCAGCGTCGTATTCCCGTAAAGGAGCGTGAAATTTATGGAAGCATTATCATACATGTCAGTAATTCTTCGTGAACCCTGGCTAATCGCATTAATCGCGGCTGGAACATGTGCGGGAGTTTACGTTGGAGCAATTCCGGGATTATCAGGAACAATGGCGGTCTCATTGCTCGTTTCGTTCACATTCGGTTGGGAACAGCATTCAGCATTGGCCGTAATGGTCGGTGTTTATGTCGGCTCAGTTTTCGGCGGATCACGTTCAGCAATATTGCTCAACATTCCCGGAGCTCCTGCGGCGGTAGCTACAGCTCTTGACGGTTACGCATTGGCAAAACAGGGACGTGCTGGCGAGGCTATGGGGCTTGCGACTTCACAATCAGTAATCGGAACGTTGCTCGGAGTTTTAGCGTTGGCTACGTGTGCACCATTGGTTGCCGGGATTGCTAGAAACTTTCACTCAATCGATTACTTAATGCTCTCACTCATGGGGTTAATGATGGTCGGTTCACTTTCAGGACGTTCCGTAAGATTTGGATTAATCGCGGGCTGCATAGGCATATTTTTAGGCTGTGTCGGTGTTGATGGTCAGACGGCTGTGAAACGTTTCACCTTCAACATTGTGTATCTGAACTCCGGAGTTGATTACGTCGTCGCTATGATTGGGCTTTTCGGAGCTTCGGAAGCCTTGAGCCAGATTACGGACATGAAAGCTACGCCGGTTAAACAGAAGGTTGATAAAATTCTTCCGTCGTGGGCTGAATCAATGAGATATTTAGGCTTAACGATAAAGTCTTCGATAATCGGCGTTCTTGTCGGAGCATTGCCGGGAGCTGGAGGGGATATTGCGGCATTACTCAGCTATGACCAAGCTAAACGAAGCGTGAAAAATCCTTCTGCACCGTTTGGAAAAGGAGCGGTTGAAGGAATTATTGCTCCTGAGAGTGCGAACAATGCGGCAATCGGTGGAGCGTTTATCCCGATGCTTACATTGGGAATTCCCGGTGATGCTGTTACGGCCGTCTTAATCAGCGCGTTGACAATTCAAGGCTTACGTCCCGGCCCGAACTTGATAGCTCAGACTCCGGATTTATTCTGGCTTATCGTTGCAAGTTTGCTTGTTGCGTCGTTCTTCCTGTTAGTATTTGGACTTACGGGGATTAAGGCCTTCACGAAGATTGTCGAGATACCGAAGGGAATATTAATGCCGACAATTTTAATTCTCTCAGTAATCGGCGCATATGCAATTCGTAACAGCGTCTATGATATTCTCTGGATGTTCGGTTTCGGAATAATCGGCTATTTCCTGAAACGCTTTAATTACCCCATTGCTCCAATCGTTTTAGGCGTAATCTTAACTCGACTTTGCGAGGAGAATTACAGAAGAGGAGTAATGCTTCAGGGCGGTTCAGTTCTTGGAATGTTAGGAAGCATTTTCACGAGTTATATATCAATCGCATTATTCGTATTGCTTGTTGTCCTTTTCGTAACTCAGACAGAAGCATATAAAAATTGGCGAGCGAAAAAATCATAAACTTTTCACAAAAAACTTTCTGCCTCCTCTGAATTTCTGGGGAGGTAATTTTTTCCCTGTTATAATAATCGCGTTCACAATTCCCAAATTTTAACAAGAAAATATAACGTGTTCTATTTTGCAGGAGGTGCGCGAATGAGAGGAAATTTTCTATTATTATTCCTTGTAACTTGGCCGATGTTAGGGGGCTTAATCTCATATTTCATTGGACGTTCAAGCCGGATTGCCCGAGATTATTTCGCTGATGTTGTGTGTGTAATTGAGCTTGCTGTTACGATTTATGCGTATAAATTTCTGGGTTCGGAGTTTTACGCTCCTGGTGTCTGCGGACTTGGGATTAAGTTTATGCTCGACGGCTTCAGATATATTTATGCCGTGATAATAGCTTTCATGTGGGCAGTAACTACGATTTTCTCACGTGAATATTTACGTCATCATAGAAATCGAAATCGTTATTATCTCTATGTATTAATGACGCTCGGCAGTATTATGGGCGTGTTCTTGTCGGCTGATTTGTACACGACGTTTATGTTCTTCGAGATGATGTCGCTGTTCTCGTATATTATGGTAGTTCAGGACGAGACTAAAGAAGCTCAGAGGGCCGCACAAACTTACTTAGCAATCGCGATAATCGGCGGACTTGTTACGTTGACGGGATTAATATTAATGTATTCATACGTCGGAACTCTTGAGATTTCTGCGTTGTCGAAACTTTCATTGCAGAACAAAGCTCCGTTGTATATTCCCGGATTTCTCGTATTCGTTGGATTTGCGGCAAAAGCAGCAATTTTCCCCTCGCACATCTGGCTTCCGACTGCACACACCGCCGCTCCTGCTCCATCAAGCGCATTACTTTCAGGTTTGCTTACAAAATCGGGCTTATTCGGAATACTTGTATTAAGCTCAGGGCCTTTCATGCATGATAAGAATTGGGGCTTCATGCTGTTAATTCTCGCGATTATTACGATGGTTCTCGGTGCGGTTCTCGCTGTCTTCTCCGTGAATATTAAGCGCACGTTAGCTTGTTCGTCAATGTCTCAACTGGGCTTTATCCTGACTGGAATATCTATGCAATGTTTCTTGGGAGCTGACAATGATTTAGCCGTTCGAGGGACAATTTTATACATGGTCGGGCATTCGTTAATAAAGCTGGTGTTATTCTTATGCGCCGGAGTTGTTCACATGAATACTCATCAACTCAATCTTAATGATATTAAGGGCTTCGGACGCGGCAAAAAAGTCTTGATGTTCGCTTTCTTAATGGGAGGCTTGGGCTTAATGGGTGCTCCTTTCTGGAATGGTTATCTTGGCAAAACTCTCATTCATGAAGCAATTGTTGAACATATTCACGCTTTAAGTCATATTGTCAGGAATGGAGCCGGAACGTTAGCTTTTATGACCGCTGGCGATGAAAAGTTCATGTTTGAAATCTGTGAATGGCTGTTCTTGATTTCCGGAGGATTAACGACGGCTTATGTGATTAAGTTGTTCGTAGCATTGTTCATCGCTAAGCCCTCGCCTGAAATGCACCAGAAGGACGAATATATTTCACGTTCAAACGCATTCTTGCTCACGTTCTCAGCCTTGCTCCTGCCGTTAATCGGAATGATGCCCAATTCACTCGGCGACAAAATCAGCATATTAGGCTCTGCGTTCATGAATGGTCCGGAACATCATCATGCTGTGAATTATTTCTCGTCTGAAAATCTTGAAGGCGCGATAATCTCAATCTCAATCGGAATTGCTGTATACTTCATAATCATTCAGAATTACATGCTCGAGAAAAAAGCTGACGGCGAAATTCTTTACGTTGACTTATGGCCTGAGAAGCTAAATATCGAAAATTTCTTATTCCGGCCAATTCTCGGAGGAATTCTGCCTTTCATCGGGGCATTATTCGCGCGAGTTCTGGACTTAATCACTGCCGGACCTGTTACGCTGTTATTATCGCATGCGTCGAGAATAAAATTTATTCGTCTTCCTGAAGATACGGACTTCGGATATTATCAGGATGAAGCTAAGGGCGAAACTGTCGGAAATCTTTTGCCTTCGAGCTTAGCTTACGGGTTAATGACTTTTGCAATTGGCCTGTTATTCGTGATTGGTTTCATGATGCTGTAGAATATATTTACAAAATCTTATTACACAGGAGGCTTTATTAATCATGAGAAAAATTCTCGCATTAACATTCATTCTCGCGTTAATCTCGTCAATCGCTTACTCTGAACCGGTCAAGCATTTACAGTGTTACGACATCGAGGAGTTCACTCTTCTTGACAAACAGGACGTAGCCGGAGGAAAAGGCACGCTCTACGGAGAATTTGCCTTTGTACGTGATAATGCTCTCGAAGAAGACGCGATTAAAGAGATTGGGTTTATGACGCTTAAAAAAGGAGATTTCATCGGAACTCACAAGCATGCTGACAACGAAGACGCTTATCTCATAATTTCTGGCAAAGGAATTTTCACGGACGGCGAGGGAAATTCTTACGTCGTTAAAGCCGGCGACATGACAATTGCGAGGCCCGGCCAATCTCACGGTTTAGCAAATTTATACGACGAGGATTTAGTCTTTCTTGACATCATCGCCAAAAACGCTGGAGCTAATCTCGAAGCAATCATCGCGAACCCAACTCCTCAATATTTCCCCGCTGAAAAATTATTCGATAAGAACGTTGAACACGCCGGCGGAACTGGTGAAGGAACTCTTTACGGAAAATTCGCTTTCAGACGTGAACAGGCAACGGAAAATCAAGCCATAAAGGAAATCGGATTAATGACGTTGAAACCTGGTGACAGTATCGGACTTCATAAGCATGTTGACAACGAAGACACGTATATAATTCTCTCAGGTGAGGGATTATTCATCGACTCAGAAGGTGAAGAGAATATTGTCGGGCCTCAATCCGTAACAATCGCTGTAGCCGGAGAATCTCACGCTTTGAAAAATACCGGAACTGAGGACTTAATTTTCATTGATTTAATTGCCCAAAATCACGCGCTCAAGAAATAAAATTTACCACTGAAAATTCACGCACTTCCTGTAAATTAACCTTTGCGGGAAGTGTTTTTTTCTGTAAAATACTCACATTCCCATAAAAATTTAATAAAGGCGGTGTAACTTCCATGAAAATAGGATGCGTCAAGGAAATCAAGAATAACGAGTTTCGCGTCGGTTTAACCCCAGACAACGTGAAAGCATATGTTGCCGCTGGTCATGATGTCTATATCGAGAAGGGCGCGGGTGAAGGTTCAGGCTTTACTGACAAGGAATATTCTGAAGCCGGAGCCAAAATGAAGAAGAGCGCGGCGGATGTCTGGAAAATTTCGCAAATGATGGTGAAAGTTAAAGAGCCTCTCGAAGAAGAATACAAATTTTTCCATGAGGGATTAATCCTTTACACCTATCTTCATTTAGCCGCCGATAAGCCCCAGACTGACGCGTTATTAGCCGCAAAAGTTACTGGAGTTGCTTACGAGACTTTGCAGGAACGCGACCGTTCACTTCCGCTTTTAGCACCAATGAGCCAAATTGCCGGAAGATTGTCAATTCAAGAAGGGGCAAAATATCTTGAGAAGAAATTCGGCGGAGAAGGAGTATTGCTCGCTGGAGTTCCAGGAACGCCGAAAGCTAATGTTGTCGTTTTAGGCGGAGGAACTGTCGGGGCTAATGCCTGTAAAATTGCTGTCGGAATGGGAGCTAACGTTACAGTTTTTGACGTAAACTTGAAGAGACTTGAATATCTCGATGAAATTTTCGGTGCTCGTCTTCAAACAATGGTCTCAACCGACGCTAATATCGAACGTGCCGTGAAAGATGCTGACTTAGTCATAGGTTCAGTGTTAATTCCCGGTGCTGTAACTCCGAAACTCTTCAAGCAGAAATATTTGAAGGAAATGCGGCCGGGTGCAGTCTTCGTTGACGTTGCAATAGATCAAGGAGGCTGCGGCGAGACTTCCCACGTAACAACACATGATGACCCTGTTTATATACTTGACGGAGTTGTTCATTACTGCGTTGGGAATATGCCCGGAGCTGTACCGAGAACGAGTACGATTGCTTTAACGAATGCGACATTGAGATATGGCCTGCAAATTGCGAATTACGGGCTTGAAGAGGCTTGCAAGAAGAACGATGTAATCTGTTCAGGTGTGAACACGTATAAAGGCAAGTTGACGTTCAAAGGAGTAGCTGACGCTTTCGGCTATGAGTATACGGACTTCCGAAGCATGTTATAACTTTCAAGCATAATGATTTAATTTGTGGTTAAATATTTTGCGGGGGAATGCGTGTTCTCCCGTTAATTTTTTGAAGGGGACAAATTTTTATGATACTGAAACTTTATCTGCAATTCCTGAAATTCGGCTCATTCACTTTCGGCGGAGGCTGGAGCATTGTAGCGCAAATGAAGGAGTTATACGTTGACCGCGAAAAATCTTTGACTGACGAAGAATTACTTGACATTACGAGCATTGGCCGGAGTCTTCCGGGAACTATGATAGGGAACATAGCGATGCTTTACGGGCACAGAATTTCCGGATTTTGGGGCGGAGTTGCCTGCATGTTCGGGATGATTACGGTTCCGATGATAATATTGATAGCGATAACAACTTTTTACGCGGCATTTCAGCATGATTTATGGGTAGCGTCGGCAATGCGAGGTGTTCGAACTGCTGTTGCTCCTGTAATTTTGAGCGCGTTGATGGGGATGATTAAGAGCGCGTTCAAAGTTCCGCCGTGTTACGTGATTGCGGCATTAATGTTCGGATTATATTTCTTCCTGAGAGTAAGCTGCGTTTGGTTAGTCATAATCGGTGCAATTCTGGGATTAGCTGTGTGTGAATATTACGAGAGGATAAAAAATTATGATGTTATTGCTTGAACTTTTCTGGAGCTTTGTCAAGATTGGGTTTACGAGTTTCGGCGGGCTCTCAATGATACCGTTAATCTCGAGTGAAATGATCTCTCACGGATGGATGACGGCTTCAGAAGTTTCTGACATTGTCGCGATTGCCGAGATGACACCGGGACCGTTAGGCTTGAACTGTGCGACTTTTGCGGGAATGAGAGCGGCAGGAATTATCGGGGCATTTGTTGCAAACATGGGCGCGCTTGCTCCGACATTTACACTTTGTGCGATGGCGGCGGTATTTCTTGAGCATTTCCGGAAGAATAAATTGCTAGCACAGATTATGACGGGAGTCAGGCCGGCTTGTGTTGGAATGGTCGCAGGAGTTGTGATTGATTTAGCCCTCGTGAATTATTCTGATGTGAGCGCGAAAATTCATCTGCCTTCGTTGATACTTGGAATTGTTGATTTAGTCTTGCTGCTGAAGTTCAAAGTCTCAATCCCGAAAGTTTTATTGTTCAGCGCGATTGTCGGAATAATTTTGTTCGGAGTTATGGGACTGTGAAGTGATATTATTCAACGCGAGGTGATTAACTTGAACACTGAGAACTTGCAGAAAATTATTGCTTTACGTCATGAGCTTCACGAATACCCAGAACTCTCAATGAATGAAACTCAGACTAAGCGCCGATTAATGAGTTTTCTTGAGGCTAATACGAAACTTGCAGTGATAGATTGCGGCAAATGGTTTTACGCTTCACATTACGTTGAGGGGACGAAGGCGATTGCTTTTCGTGCTGATATGGACGCTCTGCCGATTGACGAGAATATAAATTTTCCGTATGCTTCACGAAATCCCGGAGTTTCTCACAAGTGCGGGCATGACGGGCATTGTGCGGCACTTTGCGGGCTTGGGCTTGAACTTGAGAATATTGACATTAAGCGTTCAGTTTATCTCATCTTTCAGCATGCCGAAGAGACCGGGCAGGGAGCTCGTGAGTGTGCTAATCTTTTGCGTGAAAGAAGTATAAGCGAGATTTACGCGTTTCATAACTGGAGCGGCTGGCCTGAGAAAAGCATAGTTGTTCGTGAGGGATTATGTCAATGTTCTTCAGCTGGCTTAACGATAAAATTCAAGGGGAAAACTTCACACGCCAGCGAACCCGAAAAGGGAATTAATCCGGCATATTCGATCGCAAAATTAATTTCGGAGATTGAGACGTTCAAGCAAAAATATTCATACCGAAAAATTTTGTGCACGATTATAAATATAAAACTTGGCGAAAAGAACTTCGGGATTTCTCCAGGTGAAGGCGAAATTTCTTTAACACTCAGGGCTGAACGAGAAGACGACATGAGAACTTTTCGTAATGCTGTCGTGAAATTGGCCGAGAATTTAGCGCGGGAAAGTTCTTTGCAAGTTGAAGTGTCGAGCTGTGATTATTTTCCTGAGACTTTGAGCGATAAAGCCTGTGTTGAACGTGTTAGGACGGCGGCAAAAAATTTAGGGCTTAAAGTTATTGACATGCCTGAAGCGATTAAAGCGTCTGAGGACTTCGGATTTTACACTAAGCAAATTCACGGAGCGATATTTTACGTCGGCAATGGTGAGAATTATCCGGCAATCCATACGGGAAATTATGACTTCAACGATGAGATTTTAGCGTCGAGCGTAGACGTGTTCACGGAGATTTATAGACAGTTTGCGAGTTAGTGTTAGGATTCTGGGGCCTGAGAGGCTGAAATTCTCGGTATAAATTTTCTTGCTGTGGTAAAATTCTCACTCAAAAGGGCAGTTCAGACGGCCGCCGTATATTTTTACGGAGGAAAGTCCGGGCTTCACAGGGCAGGATGCTGGATAACGTCCAGTCGAAGCAATTCGCAGGATAGCGCAACAGAAAATTATACAGCCGGGATTAATAATCTCTGGCAATGGTGAAATGGTGAGAGTAAAAGCCCACCAGGTGTAACGCGAGTTACATGCTATGCAAGCCCCATCCGAAGCAAGATCGAATAGCGAGGTTTAAATTGGCCCGGTTTCCTCAGGGTACGATCGCTAAAGGCATTCCGCGAGGAGTGTTCAAGATAAATGGCCGTCTTTCACACAGAACCCGGCTTATGAGCTGCCCCGTTATTAATTTCATGAAGGATAAACAGGGATAAATAATAATTGGAGAAAATAAACTTTTACGACTGGCAAATTTCAGCTTATCATCACATCAACAATCAAAGCGCAGTATTATCAGCCCCAACAGGTTCGGGAAAAACTTTAGTTGCTTACTTATGGGCAGGAATATTAAATCTCGACGGAAGCATTAACCCTCAACCTGAAGCCTCAAGAATAATTTTCACCGCACCGATTAAGGCCTTAAGCAATGAGAGATATTTAGACCTACGAAGGATGGGCTTTGACGTTGGACTTGAGACAGGAGACTTCAAGCGTAACGAAGGAGCCGGAATAATCTGCTGCACTCAGGAAATTTACACGATGAAATACGCCAGCAAGCCAGGCCAGAAATTAATCGTCGACGAGTTTCATTATATTTTTAACGACAGCGACAGAGCACGAACTTACATTGATGGCATAAGATACACGAACCCTGACACGCCTATTCTCGTAATGTCAGCAACACTCGGAAGCATTAAGAACGTCGGGAAATATTTATCAGAAATTTGCCAGCGGGATTTTGTCATGCATGCCAGCAAAACGAGGATTACTGACTTAATTTTTCAGCCTGATAACCCCGTGAAAGTTCATAACGTCCATGACGCTTTAGTCTTTCTTTTTTCGCATAAAGGAGTTATTGATTTAGCTGATAAAATTGCGGCTTCCAGAAAAAGAATTTCCCCTCAGAACGTTAAAAGATTGAATGAGCTTGCAGAAATCCTTGAAGTCAAGAAAATGTCAGCATGTTTATTAAAAGGTGTCGGACTTTATCACGGAAGTATGCTCCCGAAAGAAAAGTTGCTTGTTGAGTCGGCATTTCGTGAGAGATTGCTTGATGTCGTTTGCGGAACTAATGCGCTTGCACTCGGTGTAAATCTTCCGGCTCAGTTCGTAATTTTTGCTCAGCTCGTAAATTATTTCAGCATATCGCCAATCACAAAGAATGAATTTCTCCAGATGTCAGGACGTGCAGGGCGTAAAGGCTTGTTCGATCCCGGTTATGTTTCGTGGCTTAAGGATTCTCCGTATGAATGCAACCCCTTCAAAACCGGGACTGTCTTCAAAAAGTTGATGAATAAGAGGCTTGAACCAGCTGTGATAAAACTCCGGCCGTCATTCGGGAAATTGTTACGCCAGCAAACTTTAATCGAATACGAAGCTGAATACATCGCCGAATTTTCCCTGCCCGCTCTGAATGTTGATGATGTGATTAATGAGCTTGAAGCCGGAATGAAGAAAATTGACCGTGAAATCCGAAAAATTGCGCACGGAAGCGAACGTACACGATTTAGGAATATTCTTGCTGAAATTTGGTATGACGAAATGGAAGTTGAAGAAAATCTTGAGATGGCGAGATTATTTCTTGATGAGACTTCTCCGAGTGCTTTAATGGCCGCAAAGATGATTATTCAGTATGAGCGAAATTACTTGCAGGCATTGTTGAAGATTAAGAGATTTGCAAATCAGCTCCCCCATGATAAACATTTTAGGCTTATGGAGGAGCTTAATGAAACTGTTGATACGATTGACCCGACAATTTACGGCTTTGAAGAGAAACTTGGCGAGATTGAGGCAGGGAGATAAATTTATTTCCAGAGAGCGAGAAAATGTTTCCAGACACTTTTAAACCTTTTATATTCCTCATTATAGATTTCATGTTTATGCTGGACGATTAAATTTTGTGCTTCGATTACATACTCGAAAAATTCTTTATAATCAGGATAATATTTATTGATTATATTCTTGATGTCGCGTAAATCCTCAGGAAGTATCGGAGTTGCACACGGGAAAACACGTTTATCAAATACTCCAGGCATAGCCGCCCAAGGATTAAGCAGGCTCTCGAACAAGTTGCGAATGTATTTTACTGTGTCGTCAGTAACACGAAATGCTCCGATATTAGCAAAGTGAAAATCATGATCCGAGACGGCCGGCAAAATTTTAGCGTCAGAGACAACGTGCGAGAATAAATATCTGCAAGCTAAATCATCTTCACGGCTCTTCAAGCATTGTAAATTAATATCATGCAGGACAACCCAAGAATTACGTTTCATGAACGGCAGAACGCATAAAAAGTTCAGCGTCTCCCACGGATGAATATGCGCGGTATCAAGAACGAGCATATCAATATCTCCGCCAATTCTCTCAATGTAGCGTGAAATATCGCCGCCCCTGTAAATTGTCCATTTTGATTTTAAGTGTGAAAATTGTTCGTCAACTAAGTAGCCTGAAAGT
>CALGHA010000127.1 GCA_937915835.1 uncultured Fretibacterium sp.
CGTCCATGAGCCGCAAAAAGTGTAAGCATATGATCCAGAAATCCACAGCCCGTAACAATTTTATTCTGGCCTGAACCGTCAAGCTCAAGTGAAAGCATAATTTTTGTTTCCTTCGTTGCGCGAGTAATCTCACTTCGTCTCATTCTTAACAATTCCTTTCATGATCTCGAGCAAAATTTGCATTTGTTCGGTTGAGCCGATTGTAATTCTGTTGAAGTCAGCAAGTTCGGGAGGATTTGAGAAGCGCCGAATGATAATCTTGTATTTCTTGAGACCGTTAAAAATTTTCTCGCCTGAGATTGTTTTATGTCGAGCGAATAAAAAGTTAGTCGACGAGTCCAGAACTTCAAAGCCCATTTCACGAAGTCTCGTTTTAGTGTTGTCGCGTGTCATTCGGATTAAAGCAATATTCTTCTGGGTATATTCTTCGTCCTCAAGTGCTCCGAGTGCGGCCGCTTGGGTCATTGCGTTAATGTTGTAAGGGGTCAAAGTGTTCTTGATGGTCTTCATGTCGCGCGCAATATTCTCACTAGTCATGCACCAGCCTAAACGTGCTCCGGCCAATGAACGGGATTTTGAGAACGTCCGGATGACGATAACATTATCATATTTGCGAACGAATTTTACTGCGCTCTCAGCTCCGAAATCAACATAGGCTTCATCAATTACAATTAAGCTGTCTCGGTTGGACGTGATAATTTTCTCAAGCTCTCGAAGTGTTAAGGCTATTCCGGTCGGAGCGTTAGGATTAGCGATAAAAATTGTTCGTTCGTTGAGCTCGTTGTAATCTTCCGGAGAAATTCTGAAGTCCCTTAATGGAATTGTAACGTAATCAACGCCGTAATAATCCGCCAAAATTTTGTAGAATGAATACGTAATATCAGGAAAAGCCGCTCCGTTTTCACAGAATGCCGCAAAAATAAAGTTAAGTATCTCGTCAGAGCCATTTCCGAAAACTATTTCAGATTGCTTAACTCCGAACATTGACGAAATTTTTTCAGCGAGCAAAGAACATTCCGGGTCAGAGTAAAAATTCAGGCCCTGTGATGCTTGGAACGCGTAACTTCTGGCTTTAGGCGACGGCTCAAAAGGTGATTCGTTCGTGTTGAGACGGACATAACCTTTCATGCTTTCAATTTCTTCGCTAGTGTCGTAAGGAATTAACGATTTGAACTTTTTGTGTAAAAATCTGCTCATGTTAATAATTTCCCTTCATGAAAAATTTTTGAGTATCATAGCATAGAGAATTT
>CALGHA010000128.1 GCA_937915835.1 uncultured Fretibacterium sp.
GAAATTGCAACACAGTGATGAGAATACCGAGAATTACTAATCCCCAGCCGAAGCGAGTCTGCATTGTCTCGAAGCCTTTATTGAGTGCTTTAATATCACCTTTGACTTCGGACATGTCTTCTTGAAGTTCCTCAATTTTTCTCGTATGAATATCCAGGACATGCTTAATATCAGAAACATCACGTTTAACTTGGGTCATGTCAGCTTTGAGTTCTTTTACGTCAGCCCTAAGTTCCTTGATTTGTTCGGTGTGAGTTATCTGAACTCGTTTCATATCGGCAATATCAATTTTGACTTGGGACACGTCAGCTCTAAGTTCCCTAATTTGTTCGGTGTGAGCTTCTTGAATACGTTTAATGCTGGTAACTTCAATTCTGACTTCTGAGACTTCCTTCTTTAAGTCTTTAACGTCGGATTTAAGCTCGGAAATTTCTCCTTTGATGTGGTCAATATCTCGTCCAAGAATATTAACGTCGCTTCGGATAATGTGTACACCATAAATCCTGTTCTCATTTTCTACAATTTCTTTATACTCTGCTAATTCTGACATATACAATTTTTCCTTTCTTGCTGGGATATGAAAATTTTATCACAGCCCGTAATAGAGTAATATGCTTTGTTGTGAACTTTGGAGCTTGGACGTGTGAAGTTGTCGTGAATGCCGAAAATTTGAGCTTGTTGTGAGCGTGTAAAGCTGAATGTGTGAGAATATCGCCGTCGCTGAGAATTTGACTTGAGAGTGTGAAAAAGTTCATGATAGCTTATAATTCATTCATTCCATTTAATTTTTGAGGAGGTTAACTCTAAGATGATACGAGAAGTTAAGCCTGTTGAAGTTGAGGGATTAGCTGGAGGACGAGGCAAGGCTATTCGTTATGAGATTGTCCCGAAGGAAGAACTTTACGGACATGGAAGGCTTTACGCGAGGATAATTTTGCTTCCAGGTTCAAGCGTTGGCTGGCATCAGCATATTAACGACACAGAACCTTACTATATATTAAGGGGAGAAGGAGACTTTTACGAGGGCGACAGTGATGACGGCGAGCGCAGAAAATATCATGTTCATGCGGGGCAAGTCTGCGTTATCAATGTCGGACAATGGCATTCTCTCGAAAATAATTCGGACGGGGAACTTGAGTTCGTAGCATTGATTTATAACAAGCCGGGCTATATGAATTAAAAAATTTTCGTCGTAAAAATAGAACGTGTTATATTTTCTCGTTAAAAATTTCCGCTGAAGTTTTGCTATAATAATTTCATCCTGAATAAAATTCTTCACGAGGTGAGATTATTATGTTCTGTATTGAATGCGGCGCGAAAATTCCCGACAATGCGAAGTTCTGTATGAATTGCGGAGCTAGGCAGGATTACTTACATGGGGGGGGGTATTAACTTCTTCGGAGCAAGTTGATGATGTTCCGGCAGAAGTGAAAATTCCCCCTTCAATTTTTCTTATCCCTTATCCTTCACGAATTTCAACAAAACTTCACGACGAACAAAGCCTTCAACTCTTCAGCGAGTATCTCAGCGGCGGCAAATATATTTTCCCTTTAGGACGTTATAGCGTAACCATTCCCGAATACATGATTACGAACATTAACACGACGAGATATTTCGGGAGATATATTCTTGACAATATAGCTGGAAATTTCATCAGGGAATATCAGCTCAAAGTCAATGACCTTCAGACGTTCGCGAAAATCGGGATGCAAATTTTCAGTGATACTGCTGACAAAATCGCTGACGAGACACAGAAATTCTTGCTTGCTTCAGGAATTCTCACGGTCTCAGAAAGTACGGTGAAGGAAATTACGAAACTTGATGAGAACAGTCAGACTTTGGAGGCTGTTAATAATTTCTGGGCTGAAGCTGACAAAATCGACGACAGAACTCCTCAAGGGAAAATTCAGCTGAACTCGGCTTTTCTTGATGCGAACATTCTCGGAGCTATGACGTATGATCTTGCTGATATGGTTAAAAACTGTCAGGAGTTTTATAAATCCGTCTTAACTCAGGAGAAAAAGAACGTCTCGTTTAATCCTCCTTATTCTCAAGAGGAGATTGACCGTGCAAAGGCAATCAGCGTCAACACGATGAAACATATCACCGAACCTGAAGAAATACTTGCTAATCTCAGTCAGGCTTTAACTTATAATCAGGTCAACAGCGACCCTCTCAAATTCCTGACGAAATATTTTTACAGGCTCAATGATGAAGAAATTTTGCAGCAATTAAAGACGCTCTCAGAATTTCTGCTTGTCGGTGATTTACGTGAAAAATGGATTGATGATGCCAAGAAAGAAGACGAGGAACAAGCACGCCTGAAACTCGAGGAAAAACGCCGTCAGCTCGCCAACGTCTTCAATATGCCG
Organism: uncultured Fretibacterium sp.; assembly: GCA_937915835.1. Taxonomy (GTDB): domain Bacteria; phylum Synergistota; class Synergistia; order Synergistales; family Aminobacteriaceae; genus JAFUXM01. The sequence continues at coordinate 2,373 of CALGHA010000128.1, forward strand.
GAATATTCGAGCGGACAAGTTGAGGGGAAAATTAACATTCTCAAGGACGAAAGCGAAAAAATCGGTTATGACGCTTCCGAAGAAATTTCCAGACTTGAGACGAAAAAACGAACTCTTCAAGAACAGGAAGCTAAAGTTCAGCGAGAACGTGAGGAGCGCGAAAAGGAGGCTGAACGAGAACGTTTAAGACGTGAAGAACAAGCCAGACTTGAACGTGAGAAGCATGAACGTGAAGCAAATCTGCAAAAAGCCTTATCGATGCCGGAAAATTCAGTTGATGAGATTAAACGCAAGATTGAAGCCGTGAAACTTGAAGCTAAGAAAATCGGCTATAATTCTGGTGTCCATGTCTCAAAACTCACTAAACGCCTGAGGGAAGCTGAAGAAGTCGAGGCTAAAGGAAAACGAGACAAAATAATCGATGAAATTCTCAGTGAAGCAATGTTCATGATAAATTCTTATGCTGTTTGGCGAGGCGTTGCGAAATATTTTCACGGGATGATTTACAGCACCGCCGACGAAAAAGCCTTTGTCAATTCAAAACTTGAGAGTATCTACAAACTTTTTGCGTATGAGATGAATTATCCGTTTCAGGAAGCTCCAATTTTATATTACGATGACACTCTTTCTAAAAATGGCAAAGACAGCCTTCTTATTACCCCGTTCAAGATGTATATTTCTAATTTCGGCGAGGTTGTCTCGATTGAGCTTGACGACGTGAAAAAATATGAGCAAGTGAGTAAATTATTGAGCAAGTATGTGGTGATTAATGACACTTTCAAGATTTCGGCGGCTTTAATTGAAGGAAGATTTTTACCGGGCTTCACAGATGTCATAAAGTCGGCGGTCGGCTTGGGAATTATCATGAAAGATATGTTTGTCGAAGATCATGATGAATTATCTCCGGCCAATTATGAAGTCTTGAAAAATATTCTTGACGGAATGCGTGATTTCAAAATTGACGAGGATAAAGCTAAAAGGTTAATCAAATATCTTTACAGCATCAATGCCCAAGAATTTCTTGCTAATATTCCCGAACGTTTCAGATACTTGCTTGACGGTGATAAAGGCGCAAAAACTCTCGGAACTGACTTCATCGTTAAAGCGGCTCACTCTGTGAATATCGATAATGTTTATTTTGAGGCCGGTAATCCCTGCATTAGTCCATCATCAAGAAAATACAGCAATACTCGCAAAAATCTCAAGATCCCCAACGGCGAAGATATATATTTAATCTGGGACGCTACGATTTTAGGCGGAGTTCGTAAGGGGTTCGCTCTCTGCACAACGGGATTATATTACTGCACAAAGGCTCCGGGATTTATTGACTGGGAACGTTTCAGCAAAGTTAAAATTGAGAAATCTGCGGGAGGAATAAGCATTGCTGATGAGGAATTCCTTTGCGCGATTGACGACGATATGCTAAAACTCCTTCATAATCTTCAAGAGAGAATACGAGAAAAATTACATTGAGACTGTGAGCTAAAAATAATCAAAGGATTTATAATTAACACAACGTAAATTTTCATGGAATTATTCAGGTAATATTGACATTGCGGGATTTATTTTGCTAATATTATCAGGCTGTTCACATGAAAGAAATGAAAGGAGGGAAAATCTGCTGTTGATTTTTTGCGAGAAATGTATTTCGACAGCAGAGAATAGTGCCAACAATTAACCAGTTAGTGCGTCTTGGACGTGAAGAGAAGAAGAGCAAGAGCAATTCACCGGCATTGCAGGGAAATCCGGCGCGTCGCGGTGTATGCACGAGAGTTTACACGATTACGCCGAAGAAGCCGAACTCAGCTTTACGTAAAGTTGCACGTGTAAGATTAACGAACGGAATAGAAGTTACGTCATATATTCCAGGAATCGGCCATAATTTACAGGAACACTCAGTAGTCCTCGTGAGGGGCGGAAGAGTTAAAGACCTTCCCGGTGTACGTTATCACATCATCAGGGGCACGCTTGACTGCGGAGGCGTTGAGAACAGAAAACGAAGCCGTTCAAAGTATGGAGCTCGTAGACCTAAGGCCAATTAATAGGTAGGAAGGAATTGAATAATTATGCCGAGAAAAGGACATGTTAAGAAACGTCCGCCAGTGCCGGATATTCGCTTCAACAACGCGGCAGCATCACGTTTTATCAGTGCGTTAATGCAGGGTGGTAAACGTAGTCTTGCCGAGAAAATTTTTTATGGGGCATTAGAGGCAGCTGCGGAGAAATTAGGCGTTGAACCCTTTGAAGTATTCGAGACAGCAATGAAGAACGTAACACCGAACATTGAAGTTCGACCGCGTCGTGTTGGAGGAGCTACGTATCAGGTTCCTGTTGAAGTTACGCCGGAGCGCGGAGTGCAATTATCAATAAGATGGATTGTTATGTATTCACGTGCGAAAAAGGGAATGCCTATGCATGAGAGGCTTATGCGGGAATTGATGGATGCTTACAAGAACGAGGGAGCTTCGATTAAACGCCGTGATGACACTCACAGGATGGCAGAAGCTAACCGGGCATTTGCACATTACCGATGGTAAGCTAAAAAATTTAAATTTTGCAGGTGTGTATTTTTGCAGGATATTAGTAAAGTAAGGAATATAGGGATTGCGGCTCATATCGACGCAGGAAAAACTACGACCAGCGAGCGCATACTATATTACACAGGAAGCAATTACAAAGTCGGCGAAGTTCACGAGGGAACGGCCACAATGGACTGGATGGAGCAGGAACGTGAAAGAGGAATTACGATCACGTCAGCGGCCACAACATGCGCGTGGGTGGGTCATACTATCAACTTGATTGATACGCCAGGCCACGTGGATTTTACAGTTGAAGTAGAGCGGTCTATGAGAGTACTTGACGGAGCTGTAGCTGTATTTTGTGCGGTAGGCGGGGTTGAGCCTCAATCCGAAACTGTTTGGCGACAAGCTGATAAATACCACGTTCCACGTATAGCTTTCGTGAACAAAATGGACCGAATCGGGGCGGATTTTCTTGCGGTTGTTAAGGCGATGCGTGAGAGATTAGGAGCTAACGCGATACCTTTACAGCTTCCGATTGGTGCAGAAGATGATTTCGCCGGAGTAGTAGATTTAATTGAACAAAAGGCGTTTTATTTCAGCGGAGTTTTAGGCCAAGCCCCAAAAGAAGGAACAATCCCGGCGGAGCTTGCAATGTCGGCTAAACAGGGACGCGAGAATATTGTTGAAGCTCTTTCGGACTTTGACGATGACATTATGACGTTATTTCTTGAGGGAAAACCTGTAAGCTCTGAGTTAATCCGCAAAGTTTTACGCGAGGCCGTAATTAATCTGAAGGCTGTACCTGTTTTGTGCGGTTCAGCGTTCAAGAATAAATGTATTGAGCCATTGCTTGATGCTGTTGTTGAGTATTTGCCGAGCCCTATAGATTTACCGCCGATTAAGGGAATTTTGCCGAGTGATCCGAGCGTTGAAGTTGAAAGACACAGTGATCCGGAAGAACCGTTTACGGCATTAGCTTTTAAGGTTGCTGTTGATCCGTTCTTGGGGAAATTATTTTTCCTGCGTGTCTATTCTGGAAAACTTGAGAAGGGCGGAGCGTTATACAATCCGACTTCGGGCAAGCGTGAGAGAATTGGCCGAATTATGCGGATGCACTCAAACAAGCGCGAGGATATTGACAGCATGGAAGCCGGAATGATTGTAGCGGTGCCTTCACTCAAGGACACAAGAACCGGTGATACTCTTTGTGATGAGGCTAATCCTATTGTGCTTGAAAGTTTGGAATTTCCGGAGCCTGTTATCTCGTTAGCGGTTGAACCGGCAACTCAGCAGGACAAAGTGAAATTATCCAAAGGGTTAAACGCGCTCGCTGATGAAGATCCGACGTTCAAAGTTCATAACGACGAGGAGAGCGGCCAGACGGTAATATCAGGAATGGGAGAATTACATCTTGAGATTATCGTTGACAGGTTAAAGCGAGAGTTCGGCGTTGACGTTAAAGTCGGCAATCCTCAAGTTGCGTATCGTGAAGCCATCAGGAAACCGGCAAGGGCTGAAGGGAAATATATTCGTCAGTCAGGCGGTCGCGGTCAATACGGACATGTTGTGTTCGAGATTGAGCCTATCGAGGGCGGAAAATTCGAGTTTGAGGATAAGATTGTCGGCGGAGTTGTCCCGAAAGAATACATTGCGGCTGTCGAAAAAGGACTTGAAGAGGCTGTACAGTCAGGAGTTCTAGGAGGTTATCCGGTTATCGGCGTGAAAGTTGCGCTTGTTGACGGAAGTTATCACGAGGTTGACAGCTCGGAAATGGCGTTTAAGATTGCGGCATCAATGGGCTTCAAAGAGGCAATGAAGAAAGCTGACCCCGTTTTAATGGAGCCGGTAATGTCAGTAGAAGTTGTTACGCCAGAAGAATATGTAGGCGATGTAATCGGTGATTTAGCATCGAGACGCGGAAGGATTGACGGAATGGACGTTAGAGCCAACGCTAGAATTATTCGGGCATTTGTGCCTTTGGTGGGAATGTTCGGATATGCTACGGACTTACGAAGCAAGACTTCAGGACGCGCGAATTACTCAATGCAATTTGATCACTATGAACCAACACCTGCGGAAGTCAGCGAAAAGATTTTGCAGGGAAGATTTTAATCACAGTTAAAGGAGTTTTAGAATTATGGCAAAAGAAAAGTTTGAACGCAACAAGCCCCATTTAAATATTGGAACGATCGGGCACATCGATCACGGCAAAACGACATTAACAGCGGCTATCACAAAATGCTTAGCTACTGAGAGCTTTGCAGAGTACACAGCGTACGACATGATCGACAAGGCCCCCGAAGAGAGAGAACGCGGAATTACGATTAACATTGCTCACGTTGAGTATCAGACACAGAAGAGACATTATGCTCATATCGACTGTCCGGGACATGCTGACTATATCAAGAACATGATCACCGGTGCAGCTCAGATGGACGGAACAATCTTAGTTGTCAGCGCGGCTGATGGTCCTATGCCTCAGACTCGTGAGCACGTTCTTCTTGCTCGTCAGGTTAACGTTCCTGCAATCGTTGTGTTCATGAACAAGACCGACCAGGTTGATGATCCTGAACTTCTTGATTTGGTCGAAATGGAAGTTAGGGAGCTTCTCAACAAGTATGATTTTCCTGGCGACGATACACCGATTATTCGCGGTTCAGCGCTTGAAGTTCTCGAGAAGGGAACCGGCAAGAGAGATGATCCTATTTGCAAATGCATTTATGACCTTATGGACGCTTGCGACAATTTCATTCCTGATCCTGTACGCGAGATTGATAAACCGTTCCTTATGCCGATTGAGGACGTATTCACGATTTCAGGACGCGGCACAGTCGTAACCGGAAGAGTTGAGCGCGGCGTAATTAATGCTGGTGAGCCTGTCGAGATCGTCGGAATTAACAGGGACATCACAAAGACAGTTGCAACATCGCTTGAAATGTTCAGAAAAATTCTTGACAATGCAGAAGCCGGAGACAACGTAGGCGTATTACTTCGAGGAATTGATAAAGCTGACGTTCAGCGCGGACAAGTTCTTGCGAAGCCCGGAACAGTTACTCCTCATACGAAGTTCAAGAGTGAAGTTTACGTATTAAAGAAGGAAGAGGGCGGCCGTCATACACCGTTCTTTGCAGGTTACAAGCCTCAGTTCTACTTCAGAACAACGGACGTTACCGGCAATATTAAACTTCCTGAGGGCGTCGAAATGGTAATGCCTGGCGACAACGCAACGTTTGAAGTTGATCTTATTGTTCCCATCGCAATGGAAGAAGGCCTTCGTTTCGCAGTTCGTGAGGGCGGCCACACGGTTGGTGCAGGCGTTGTAACGAAGATTATCGAGTAATTTTGTCGATATAAGAAGATAATCATCATGGCACGTAAAATCCGCATTAGATTAAAGTCTTTCGATCACAGAGTGCTTGACGTATCGGCGGCACAGATTGCAGAGACAGCCCAGTCAACGGGAGCAAGAGTTTCTGGGCCTATTCCTCTTCCTACTGAGGTTGGCAGGATTACGATATTGAAGTCGCCTCATAAGGACAAGGACGCTCGCGAGCAGTTCGAGATGCGCACGCACAAGAGATTGATAGACATTATCGATCCGACACAAAAGACTATGGATGCACTGATGCAATTAAATTTAGCGTCGGGCGTAGACATACAGATTAAATTTTAGTTAGGAGAAATTTTCATTATGTCAATAGGGATTCTGGGGAAGAAACTCGGAATGACACAGATCTTTGACTCGGAAGGGCAGGCCGTAGCTGTTACGGTCGTCCTTGCTGGGCCGTGTTCTGTAGTTGCGCTGAGAACCCCTGAACAGAACGGTTATTCGGCCGTTCTTCTCGGCTTTGGAGCTGTTAAGGCTGATAAGCTGTCCAAACCTCAAAGGGTCATGTTCGAGAAATTGAAGCTTGAACCCAAGAAGACACTTCGAGAATTTAGGCTTGATGATGTTAAAGGCTATGAAGTTGGGCAGGAGATTAAGGCTGATTTGTTCGAGGCCGGCGAAAAAATTAACGTCAAAGGTATATCCAAAGGTAAAGGCTTCGCTGGAGTTATGAAGCGTCATCACTTTGGTGGTCAGCAGTTCTCGCACGGTACTTCTGTCGAACACAGGCACGGAGGTTCAAGCGGAGCAATTTCGTATCCTGGTCGTGTATTTCCTGGAAAGAGAATGCCCGGGCACATGGGAAGCGATAAAGTTACCGTGAAAAATCTCACAATCATGGCTGTAGACATCGAGAATAATTTACTTCTGGTAAAAGGTGCAGTTCCAGGCTCAAAGAACAGTCTGCTTGCCCTCTACAAGAAAGCATAAGGGGGAAGATTAATAATGCCGTTCGTAAAAGTATACGAGTTCAGCGGAGAAAGAGCCGGAGAAATGGAGCTGCCAGCAGCAATTTTTGATGTTCCTGTACATATGTCAGCAATTCATCAGGTTGTAGTTGCTCATTTGGCAAATTGTCGTCAGGGAACTCACAGCACGAAAACTCGCGGTGATGTTTCAGGCGGAGGCAAAAAGCCTTGGAGACAGAAACACACGGGGCGTGCTCGTCAGGGAAGTACACGTTCGCCGATTTGGGTACACGGTGGAGTTGCGCACGGGCCTCATCCCAGAGATTATCACCAGAAGATTAATAAAAAGGTAAGACAGCTCGCGTTAAAGAGCGTTTTATCGGACAAAGTGCGCGAGGATTTAATGTCCGTCGTTAAGGGTTTTGACGCGATTGAGAAGCCATCAACGAGAGCGATTAAGAATTTGTTCATTGCTCTTGGCCTGGAGAAGAAAACGTTAGTAATTTATCACAATAATGCTTTCAACGTTACGCGCTCAGTCAGGAATTTACCCGGAGCAAAATGCATCAACGTTGCCAGCATTAATGTATATGACATTCTCAACGCCAAAAACTTAATCGTAACGCCGGAAGTTGTCGCGAAGATTGAGGAGGTATATTCAAGATGAATTTAACTGCTCATGACATAATAATACGCCCGATTATTACGGAAAAAACGAGTTCATTAATGGCTCTGAACAAGTATACGTTTGAAGTTCATAAAGACGCGAATAAAATTCAGATTCGTGATGCCGTCGAAGAAGTATTCAACGTGAAAGTTGCCGGAGTGAACACGATTAACGTCAAGGGTAAGTTACGCCGTCGAGGAGCCTCAAAAGGATATACCCGCTCATGGAAGAAAGCTATTGTAGCTCTCAAGCCTGACCAGCATATCGAGTTCTTCGAGGGTGCCTCGATTTAATACAGGAGAAACACGAACATGTCAATTAAACAATTCAAGCCGTATACAGCTGCCCGTCGTCATATGAGCATTCAGGGCCGCGAGGATATTACGGCAGATAAACCGGAACGCTCGCTTGTCGTTCACCTTCGCAAGCATGGAGGCCGTAACAACACCGGCAGAATTACCATGCGACACATCGGAGGAGGACACAGAAGAGCTTACCGAATTATAGATTTCAAGCGCGAGAAATTAGGCATACCCGGAAAAGTTGCGACGATTGAGTACGATCCTAATCGCAACGCGAGAATTGGCCTGATTAATTACGCTGACGGAGAAAAACGCTATATCATAATGCCAAAGGGCTTAAACGTCGGCGACATGATTTATTCAGGACCTGAGAGCGATATTACGCCCGGCAATGCTTTAAAGCTGAAAGATATTCCCGTCGGTACAGTTATTCATAACATTGAGCTTCAGCCTGGACGCGGAGCAAAACTCGTTCGTTCAGCCGGAACTTCCGCACAGTTGATGTCCAAAGAAGGCAAGTATGCTTATATCAGAATGCCGAGCGGAGAATTACGTCTTGTGCTTCTTGAATGCATGGCTACGGTCGGACAAGTCGGCAATGAGGACTACGATAATATTTCGTGGGGCAAAGCCGGAAAAACTCGCTGGAAAGGACGCAGGCCGTCAGTTCGCGGAATGGTAATGAACCCCGTAGATCACCCAATGGGCGGCGGTGAAGGAAAATCAAAGTCAAACAAGCACCCTGTATCACCTTGGGGAACTCCTGCGAAGGGCTACAAGACACGTAAACGCAAATCGTCAGACAAGCTGATTATTCGCAGACGTTACGAGAAATAATTTAAGGAGCTGAAGAATAAATGCGCTCATCAAAGAAAGGGCCTTTTGTTGAACAGAGGCTCCTGCATAGAATAGAAGAAATGAACGTCTCAGGAAATAAAAAAGTGATTAAAACCTGGTCAAGACGTTCCACAGTGGTGCCGCAGATGATCGGACACACAATCGCTGTACATAACGGCCGTATGCACTTACCTGTTTATATTTCGGAAAACATGGTAGGTCATAAATTAGGCGAATTTGCTCCGACGAGAAAGTTCGGACATCACGCCGGACAGGATAAGAAGGGTAAATAAGTCATGGCAGAAATTAAGACAGCAACAGCTATGACCAAGAACGCGAGGATTTCACCGTATAAAGTCAGACAGGTTTTGACGCTCATACGCGGGAAATCAGCGGCAAATGCACAGGTCATATTGAAGTTCAGCGACAAGAGAGCCGCCGGGATTATCCTGAATGTGTTAAATAGTGCTATGGCGAATGCTGAGCATAATTACGGCATGAATTTAGATAAGTTATACGTTCATGAGGCTTTTGCTAATCAAGGGCCTATGATGAAGCGTTTTCGTCCTGTCTCAATGGGCCGCGCTCATCCGTATGTTCACAGAACTTCACACGTAACAATTACGCTCGGCGAACGTCAATAGTAGGAGGAAATTTTTCAGAATGGGACAGAAAGTTCACCCTGTAGGCTATCGTCTTGGAGTTTCCAGCGAATGGCAATCAAGATGGTATGCCGACAAAAAGAATTACGCAAAGAAATTACACGAAGATATAAAGCTGCGTAAATATATTATGAAGAAGTGGGAAGGCGCAGGCATCTCACGCATCGAAATTGAACGCGTCGGGCCTGTTGTCCGTTTCACAATTCATACTGCGAGACCTGGCGTTGTAATCGGCAAGGGCGGCGACGAAATTCAGAAAATCAAAACTGAACTTCAGGCCATCACAGGCGGTAAAGTCATGGTCAACGTTCACGAGATAAAAAATCCTGACGTTGAAGCCCAGTTAGTAGCGGACGGAATTGCAAGCTCACTTGAACGCCGTGTGTCATTCAGACGTGCGATGAAACAGGCAATTTTCAGAGCGACAAAAGCTGGCGTAAAGGGAATTAAAGCTCAGGTTGCAGGACGTTTAGGCGGTGCAGAAATCGCTAGAACAGAATGGTACAACGAGGGCCAATTGCCACTTTCAACGATTAAGGCAGATATTGATTACGGTTTTGCAGAGGCTAAGACAATTTACGGGATTATCGGCTGTAAAGTTTGGATTTACCGCGACCGTAAGAACGAGAAGGCAGCTGCTCCGGCACGTCCGGCTCGCAACAGGCCAGCTAACAAGGGGGCATAAGTCATCATGTTAATGCCTAGCCGTGTAAAATTTCGTAAATCACATCGTTCTCCGTTAAGAGGGATTTCTAAGGGAGGCACTAAAGTCGATTTTGGCGATTATGGGATTCAGGCGCTTGAAAATGTCTGGCTCTCAGCACGTCAGATTGAGGCCGCTCGTGTAGCAATTTCCCGTAAGATGAAAAAGGGCGGAAAAATTTGGATTAGAGTTTTCCCCGATAGACCTTACACGAAGAAGCCGCTTGAAACTCGTATGGGTAAAGGTAAAGGAGCTCCGGAATATTGGGTAGCCGCTGTAAAAAGAGGCCGCGTTTTGTTCGAGTTCTCAGGAATTACTGAGGAAGTTGCACAGGAAGCCTTCAGAACAGCAAGCCATAAATTACCCGTAAAAGTTCGCTTTGTACGCAGCGGAGGGAGTGATTAGCCTGATGGACGCGAGCGTAAAGCCGGATAAGCTCAGAGAATTAACGAGCGAAGAATTAGCCGGAAAAATTAAGGAATACAAGACAGAATTATTTAATCTGCGTTTTCAGAATGCTATCGGGCACTTAAAGAATGTCAGCCGAATTCGTGAGGTCAGGAAGACAATCGCCAGACTTCTCACAATAGCATCAGAGAAAGCAGCTGCAGAAAAGGAAGTTAATAATGCCGAGTAAAGTCAGAACGGGTATTGTCGTCAGCAACAAAATGGATAAGACAATCGTCGTCAGAGTTGAGAGAATGGCAGAACACCCGTTATATGGAAAAAGAATTAAACGCGCAAAAAAATACGTGGCTCATGACGCTGAAAATTCTTGCGGGATGGGCGATGAAGTTCGTATCCGTGAGACACGTCCGCTGAGCAAAACTAAACGCTGGGAACTCGTCGAGATTACGCGTAAAGCTCCAGTTTTTGGCGATGAAATAGATTCAGGAGAAGAGGAGGCTGAAGAGTAAATGATTCAGCTTACTACAGTTCTGAATGTCGCTGATAATTCCGGCGCAAGAAAATTATTCTGCATTCAGGTCATGGGCGGAAGCAAAAGACGTTACGGGACAATCGGTGATGTAATCGTTGCCTCCGTACGTGAAGCGATCCCGAACAGCAATATCCCGAAAGGCAGCGTTGTCAAAGCTGTAATCGTCAGGACAAAAAAAGAAGTTCGCCGCCGTGATGGAACGTATGTTCGGTTTGATGATAATGCCGCAGTCTTAATCGACGCAAACGGTGAGCCTCGCGGAACTCGTATTTTCGGGCCCGTCGGTCGTGAGTTGAGAGCAAAGAAGTACATGCGGATTTTATCGCTTGCTCCTGAAGTCGTGTAACTGCGTTGAGGAGAAAAAATTATGTCAGTAAGATTAAAGAAGAATGACCGTGTGAAAGTTATAAACGGTAAAGATAAAGGCAAGGAAGGAAAAATTATTCGCCGAATTCCTGAGCGTGATTTAGTCGTTGTTGAGGGCGTTAACGTCGTATCTCGTCATGTCAGACCGACACAGACAAATCCGCAGTCAGGGATTATCAAACAGGAAGCTCCGATTTATGCGAGCAAAGTTATGTTAGTCTGCCCTCAGTGCGGAAAAGCTACGAGAGTGGGAGCGTCCTTCCTTGAGAATGGCAAAAAAGTCCGCGTGTGCAAGAAATGCGGAGAAATTATTGATCGCGGAGGAATTTAAGCCATGACACCGAGAATGCTCGAGAAATATAAATCAGAAGTTGCGCCGGCAATGTTCCGTGATTTCGGATATAAGAATGTAATGCAGCTTCCTAAGATTGAGAAAATCGTCGTCAATATTGGCGTTGGCGATGCAAAGTTAGATATAAAGTTCATGGATGCCGCAATCAATGAGCTTAGAGCGATTACAGGACAACAGCCCCTGTTAAAACGTGCGAAGAAGTCAATAGCCGGTTTCAAAGTCCGCCAGAATATGCCCGTAGCTTGTGCCGTTACGTTAAGAGGTGCAAAGATGTGGGAATTTCTTGACAGGTTAGTATCGTTAGCATTGCCTTCGATTAAAGACTTTCAGGGAATTTCACGTAAAGGCTTTGACGGACGCGGGAATTTTAATCTCGGACTTCGTGAACAGTTAATTTTCCCGGAGATTAGCTATGACAAAGTTATACGTTCGCGCGGAATGAACGTCTCAATCGTAACGACAGCTAAGACCGATGAAGAAGCATTTGCTTTGTTAAAGGGATTAGGAATGCCGTTCAGGACAAATCAGGGGGTATAAATTTTACGATGGCAAGAAAAGCATTAAAGATTAAAGCAAAACGTCCCCCGAAGTTCAGTACGAGACAGCACAATCGCTGCCCGTTATGCGGGAGGATTCACGGCTATATTCGTATGTTCGATATGTGCCGCTGCTGTTTCAGGAAAATGGCTCGCGAGGGAGCGTTCCCTGGCGTAGTTAAAGCGAGCTGGTAAAGGAGGCAGGATTAATAATGTACGTGAATGATCCTGTTGCGGACATGCTCACGAGAATACGCAACGCGAACTTGACTTATGCCGAGAGCGTTGATGTTCCGTCGAGTAAAATGAAATTGGCCTTAACCAGAATATTAAAGGACGAGGGCTATATTAAGAATTTCAGAATGATCACGACACCAGAGAAGCCGTATTCAGAGATAAGAATTTATTTATCATACGGTGCAAAGCGTGAGCGTGTTATTCAGGGATTAAAGCGTATCAGCAAGCCCGGACGCAGAATTTACGTAGGACACGACAAGTTACCCGTTGTTATGGGCGGTCTCGGTCTGGCAATTCTCTCAACGTCAAAAGGCTTGAAGACTGGTGCGGAAGCGAATAAATTAGGTCTTGGCGGAGAAGTTCTCTGCTATGTCTGGTAAACGAGGAGGAGTTAAATCATGTCTCGTATTGGACGCAAGGCTATAGATATTGCTAAAGGAGCAAACGTTGAAGTCAAGGGAACTGACATAATCGTAAAAGGCCCTAAAGGTGAACTTCACGCAAAGTTAATGCCTGGAATTTCCGTTGATATTGAGGACGCTCAAGTTAAAGTTTCACGCGCAAACGATGAGAAACAGCTTAGAGCCTGGCACGGAATGACGAGAGCATTAATCGCAAATATGATTACAGGAGTTACAACAGGTTTCTCAAAGACAATGGAAATCGTCGGTGTAGGTTGGAGAGCCGCGCTTCAGGGCAAAAAGTTAGTGATGAACTTGGGCTACTCTCATCCGATTGAGTTTACGCCGCCGGAAGGAATTGAAATTGTCGTAGAAAATCCGATTAAGTTTCACGTCAGGGGCATAGATAAAGAATTAGTCGGCCAGACGTGCGCACTGATAAAAGAGTTCAGACCGCCTGAGCCTTATCACGGAAAAGGTATCAAGTTCGAGAATGAGAATATCATTCGTAAAGCTGGTAAGAGCGGGGCGAAATAATTAATCATGAAGAAAAAAAGTAGAAATGATATGCGCGTAATCAGGCATGAGCGACTTCGCAAAACACTTTCAGGCACTGCCGAAAAGCCGCGTCTTTGTGTGTTCAGAAGTCTCAAGAATATTTACGTTCAAGTTATTGACGACGAAAAAGGCCACACGCTCGCTTCAGCTTCGACACTTGAGAAAGCATTACAGCCGGAGCTTAAGGGGACATGCAACGTTGAGGCCGCAAAATTAATCGGGAAGACAATTGCTGAACGTGCACAAGCTAAGGGAATTAAGGCCGTCGTGTTCGATCGCGGAGGTCATGCCTATCACGGAAAAGTTATGGCGGTAGCTGATGCTGCCAGAGAAGGAGGGCTTGAGTTCTAATATGCCCAGAAGAAATGATACAGAGACCGTAGAACTTCAGGAGCGCGTTGTCGCGATTAACAGGGTTAGCAAAGTCGTCAAAGGCGGTAAAAGATTTCGTTTTGCTGTGCTCGTAGTCGTCGGTGATGGAGCTACTCAAGTCGGAACAGGAATAGGCAAAGCTAAGGAAATCGCTGAAGCCGTGAGAAAAGGCATTGAGAAGGCCAAAAAGAACATGGTTGAAGTCCGTCATGCTGGCAATACAATTCCTCATCCTGTTGTAGGAGAGTTCGGAGCCGCAAGAGTTTTGCTCAAGCCGTGCCCTGAAGGTACCGGAGTTATAGCGGGTGGAGTTGTCCGTGCAATTATGGAACTTGGCGGAGTTAAAGACGTAGTTACCAAAGTTACGGGCAGAACGTCAAACGCAATTAATATCGCTCATGCTACACTCGAAGCAATCAAGATAACGAGAACTTCGGACGAGATAATGAAGCTCAGGGGTTTAGCTGGCGAAGAGAACGAAGAAACGTCTGCTGAAGAAGCAGTGATCGGGGAGTAATTCACAATGGCAAAAATTAAAGCAAAGTGGATTAAAAGCGCAATAAGTTTTCCCGAAAGACAGAAACGCACGATTAAGGCACTCGGTTTCAGGAAGTTAAATTCAGAAGTTGAGCACGAAGATACGCCCCAAATTCGCGGAATGCTTGAGCATGTGCGTCATCTGGTGAAATGGGAGGTTGTCGAATGATTACACTGAATGACTTACACCCTGCAAAAGGTTCAACGCATAAATCAAAGCGTCTCGGTCAGGGTATCGGAAGCGGAACAGGCAAGACTTCCGGAAAAGGCCACAAAGGCGATAAATCCAGAACTGGCGGCGGAGTTCGTCCGGGCTTTGAAGGGGGCCAGATGCCTTTAACCAGAAGAACACCGAAACGCGGATTTAATAATGCCAGATTCGCGAAAGTTTTTCAGCCTGTAAATCTTGAAGCTCTCGAGAAAAAATTTGATGCTGGAGCAGAAGTTGACGCAGAAGCCATGTTCAACGCGAGGATTATTCGCAAGAAGGATATTCCTGTGAAAATTTTGGCTGATGGCGAGTTGACGAAAGCATTAAAGATTAAAGCCGGAGCATTCAGCAAGGAAGCCGTCAAGAAAATCGAAGCTGTTGGCGGAACTCACGAGGTTGTATAAATGTTCGGTTCTCTGGGTGATATTTTCAGATTGCCAGATCTGAAACGCAGAATTTTATTCACGCTTGGGATATTGTTCATCTTCAGACTTGGAGCATATATCCCAAGTCCCGGAGTTGACAGGGCAGCAATGGCTAATCTCTTCAGTACCGGCGGCGGAGTTATGGACTTCCTGAATTTATTTTCCGGTGGAGCCTTAAGCCGTTTCGGAATTTTCTCGCTCGGAGTTGCGCCGTATATTAATTCAAGCATCGTCATGCAATTGCTGGTCGTAATTTTCCCGTATCTTGAGAAATTGCAGAAAGACAGCACGGACGGCCATAAAAAAATTACTCAGTGGACGCGTTACGGAGCAGTTCTCTTTGCACTCGTTCAAGCAATCGGAATGACGGCATGGCTTCGAGGCTTGGGAATTATGCAGGGAGGAGCTTTTGACTGGCTTTTAGTCGTAATTACGCTCGTATCAGGCTCAATGGCTGTAATGTGGCTAGGTGAAGAATTAAGCGATCACGGCATTGGCAACGGAATTTCTTTATTAATCTTTGCCGGTATCGTCGCTCGTATTCCTGAAGCGATTTTGCAGACTTGGAATATGGTACGTTTAGGCTCGTTGAGTGTGATTGCGTTATTAATCGGCATCGTGTTAATGGTCGTCGTTGTAGCCGGCTGTATTTTGCTTCAAGAAGGCCAGAGGAGATTACCGGTTCAATATGCAAAGCGAGTTGTCGGAAATAAAATCTACGGTGGACAGAGCACATTTATTCCGTTGAAAGTCAATCAAGCCGGAGTTATCCCGATTATCTTTGCGAGTTCACTGTTAATTTTCCCGTATACGATTGCAAATTATTTCAGTGATAGTTCAGTCGGAAGATTTTTTAGCACACTTTTTGCACCGAACAGCGTATTTTACATTTTATGCAACATCGCGCTGATTATATTTTTCTCGTATTTCTACACGGCCGTTGTCTTTAACCCGACGGATATCGCTAATAATATGAAGAAATACGGCGGATTTATTCTCGGCATAAGGCCCGGACAACCGACATCTGATTACATTACGCGCGTTATGGAACGAATTACACTCGGCGGAGCTGTTTTCCTTGCGATTATCGCCTTAATTCCTAACGTGATGTCCTCAGTCTTGAACGTCAGGAGCTTTTATTTTGGCGGCACTGCTGTATTAATCGTCGTCGGTGTTGCTATGGATACAATCAATCAAATTGAAGCACAGTTACTTATGCGCCACTATGACGGAATATTAAAGAAGTCAGGCGGCAGCAGAGGACTTCTCAGAGGTTAATAATGAGATTAGTATTATTGGGCGCGCCTGGTGCTGGGAAAGGTACTCAGGCCGTCTTTCTTAAAGAGCGTCATGGGTTGGCTCATATTTCAACGGGCGAAATTTTCAGGCATAACCTCAAGAATAATACACCGTTGGGAATTGAAGCGAAAAAATACATGGACGCTGGCCAATTAGTCCCTGATGAACTCGTTATGAAGATGGTCGGCGACAAATTAAGCGAGTTCGGAGAAAATGAGGGCTTTATGCTCGACGGTTTCCCCAGAACTGTTCCTCAGGCTGAGTTTCTTGAGAAAAAAATAAAACTTGACGGCGTTATACTCTTCAAGATTGCCGATGATGAGATCGTGAAAAGATTAACGAGCCGAGCTGTATGCAAGGATTGCGGAGCTATCACGAACATTCACGAACACGATAAATGCCCGGCATGCGGAGGAGAACTTTATCGCAGAGATGACGACAACGAAGATACTATCAGAAGCCGCTTGAAAGTTTTTCATGAGCAGACTGAAGCATTAGAAGAATTTTATCGGGCCAGAAATCTTTTGCTCGAAGTTGACGCAACGGGAATGCCTGAAGAAATTTTCGCACGAGTGATTGAGTTATTAGGCAAATGATAAAGTTAAAAACGCCTGAAGAAATAGAATTAATGAAGATTGCCGGACGTGTTACAGCAGAAGTCCTTGACATTATGCGCGAGGTCATACGTCCGGGAATTTCGACGGGAGAACTTGACAGAATAGCCGAAGAGCACATACGCAAGAATAACGGTATCCCAGCATTCAAGAATTATCAGCCTTCACGAGATATGACACCATTTCCGGGAACAATTTGCGCTTCGATTAATGAGGAAGTTGTTCACGGAATTCCGGATTTTAATCGCATACTTCAGGAAGGCGATATCATAAGCGTAGATGTTGGCGCTTACGTGGGCGGCTGGTGCGGAGACGCGGCTTGCACTTATCCCGTCGGAGAAATTAGTGAAGAACGTAAAAAGTTGCTCGAAGTCACGGAAGATTCGCTTAACAGGGCGATTGCTTCAGCCTTGAAGGGAAATACTTTAGGCGACATCGGGCATGCAGTAGAAGGGTACGTTAAACCTTTGGGCTTCGGAGTAGTTCGTGATTACACGGGGCACGGTATCGGCAAAAAAATGCATGAAGCTCCTCAAGTTCCGAATTACGGCAAAGCTGGACAAGGTATGACGTTGAAGGCTGGCATGACTATAGCAATTGAGCCTATGATTATGTCCGGGCGCGAGGATGTGAAGACTGGAGCTAACGGCTGGACGGTTTCAACGGTTGACGGTTCCGACGCGGCACATTTTGAACGCTCTATTGTAATTCTTGATGACGGCCCGGAAGTCTTAACGAAATGGCAGAGTTCGAGATAGGCCAAATCGTAATTTCCAAGCAAGGCAAGGACACGGGATTAATTTACGTTGTTTCAGGCTTTGAACAGGACGGCAGAGTAAAATTAATCAGACCGGCGAGATTTAACGTGTTGAAACCGAAAAGGAAAAATCCCAAACACTTGCAAGTTACATCAAGACACGCTGAAGAATTAATTAATTACATAAAGGCAGGAAAAAACATTGACGCAGGATTTTTTTACAGGAGCGTAGGAATTAATGGCGAATAATTCCGGCAAAGAGGACGTAATCGAAGTTAAGGGCGTAATCTCTGAGCCTTTACCCAATGCGATGTTTCGTGTTGAGCTTGAGAACGGCCACAGAGTTTTAGCGCATGTCAGCGGAAAAATGAGAATGCATTTCATCAGGATATTGCCCGGTGATAAAGTTCTCGTTGAAATTTCCCCGTATGATTTGACAAGGGGAAGAATAATTTATCGTTATAAATAATTTAAGGTGGTATAAGCATGAAAGTAGGGCCTTCAGTAAAGCCTATTTGTGAATTTTGCAGAGTAATCCGCCGTCATGGAGTTGTCCGGGTCATATGCTCGCGCAACCCAAGACATAAACAGCGTCAGGGTGTCAGGAGGTAATTTCTTAAATGGCACGTATAGCAGGAGTAGACTTACCCAGAGACAAACGGGTTGAGATCGGATTAACATACATTTTCGGGATTGGCCTTAAGACATCCCAGCGCATTTTAGCCGTAACAGGCGTTAATCCTGATACTAGAGTTAAAGATTTAAGCGAGGAAGACACGCAGAAACTCCGCCGAGAGATTGAAGATAATCACAAGGTCGAAGGAGATTTACGACGTGAGATTTCCATGAACATCAAGCGTTTAATCGACATTGGATGTTACAGAGGCCAGCGTCATCGCGTCGGACTTCCAGTCAGAGGTCAGCGCACAAAGACTAACGCAAGAACCCGCAAAGGTCCGAGAAGAACAGTTGCGAACAAGAAAGTTGCCACGAAATAAGGCAGCATAAACGGGAGGTAAATTAAAAGTGGCAAAAAGAACAGCTCAAGCCCGCAAAGGCAAGAGACGCGAGAAGAAGAATATTAATTACGGAGTTGCACACATTTTCTCAACGTTCAATAACACGATCATGTGCATTAGCGACAAGGCCGGAAATATTATCACTTGGGCAAGCGGCGGAAATGTCGGCTTCAAAGGAGCGCGTAAATCTACACCGTTTGCGGCACAAATCGCAGCTCAACAAGTCGCAAAAGGTGCTCAGGATCAGGGAGTTGTTGAGATTGACGTTGTTGTAAAAGGCCCGGGACCTGGACGTGAGAGCGCGATTAGAGCGTTGCAGGCGGCCGGTTTGCAGGTAAACTTGATTAAGGACGCTACGCCTATTCCTCATAATGGGTGCAGACCACCGAAGAGGCGACGTGTCTAAAATCTGAATTCTGAAGGGGAGCCTGGAATTTGGAGAATACAAGATTTAAGGTTTATTTCGAGGAAAAAACTCAAGATTACGGAAGATTATATCTTGAGCCATTAGAACGCGGTTACGGCGACACTCTCGGTAATGCGTTGAGAAGGTTATTGCTTTCGTCAATACAGGGAGCCGCCGTTACTGCTGTGAAGATTGACGGAGTTTTGCACGAGTTCAGCACGATTAAAGGCGTTCGCGAGGACGTAATCGAGATATTAATGAACTTGAAGCATATTCCGATTAAGTCAAAGACGGATAAAGTTGAAGTTAATGCTGACGGCTTCAAGATTATCACGCTGGACAGCGACGATCTGCCCAAAAACTTTTTTACACGTTCAGAAAATTCCGGAGTAATCACGGCAAAAGATATGCCCTGGGATAATGATTTCGAGTTCATAGGCGACGGAGTTTTATGCACACTTGAGCAGAACGCGCATTTATTGATGGAAATTTACGTTGAAAAGGGAGTAGGTTATCTCTCGGCTGAACGTGAAAGACCTGCACAGCCTCCGCTTCCGATTGACGCTTTGCTTGCTGATGCAATTTTCTCGCCGGTTAAGCGTGTGAATTACATGATTGAGCCTGCACGAGTTGGTCAGAGCATTGATTATGAGCGTTTAATTCTTGAAGTCTGGACTAACGGAGCAGTAACTCCTGAAGAGGCCGTTGGAGAAGCGTCGAGAATAGCTGAGGATTATTTCAAGCAGATTGCTGACACGGTCGGAACAGCTCCTCAGGTTAAGCGCGTTGTTGAAAATTCCGATGACGTGAAAATTGAGATGGTCAAACCCGAAGTTGACGAGACCGAGCAATTCACGCATTCAATACATGAGCTTGAACTCTCAATCAGGAGCGAAAATTGTTTACTCAGGGGCGGCATTCATACGATAGGCGATTTGTTACAGAAATCACGTGATGATTTGCTCAAGATAAGAAATCTCGGCAAAATCTCATTGACCGAAATTGAAGCAAAACTCGCTAGCATGGGCCAGTCTCTCAAAGCTCCGGAAGCTAAGCCGATTAAGGTTGAAGTTTCACAGGATGACGCCGAAGAAGACATTTCGGAAGCTGACGAGGCCGACGAAGATTTGTCATCAGATTTATCATCATCATCATCAGAAGAAGAAAAAGAAAATTCTGCGGAAGCTACAGCAAAAGATTTATCATCACAAGAATAAAGGGGAGGTGCAAAAATAAATTGAGACATCATGTTGACCACAGGACACTTGGACGCTACGGAAGCCACAGAAGATTAATGCTCGGTAATATGGCCGCAAGTTTGTTCTTGAACGGAAGCATTACGACGACAGTAACGCGTGCGAAGGAATTACGACGGGTTGCCGAAAAATTAATCACGCGTGCAAAGGGCGGGAGCGTTCATGATATTCGTGTAGTGTTCTCGAAGATGCCCCATAAACAGGCTGCTACGAAATTATTTGCGGAGATTGCTCCGAAGTATAAGAGCTTTGACAAAGGGGGCTATACAAGAATTGTAAAGCTGGGTGCTCGTAAGGGTGACGGCTCACCGATGGCAGTGATTGAACTTGTTGACCAAAAAGACGACGAAAAGAAGTAATACCCCGTTAATCGAGGTACGCTCAATTTCGTACTCTTACAGTGCAAAATCAACGGGACGTGCTTTAAACCGCGTCTCGTTTTTTGTAGACAGAGGCGAGAGAGTTGCTATTCTCGGACATAACGGCAGCGGAAAATCCACACTCGTAAAAATTTTAGGCGGACTTCAGGACACTCTTGAAGGCGAATGCTTAATCAACGGCGTAAATATTCAGGATATAGAATTTCGTGAGCTGAGAAAAATTATCGGCATGGTGTTTCAGGATCCGGAAAATCAGATTGTCGCGGCTATGGTTGAAGATGACATTGCGTTTGCTCCGGAAAATCAGGGCTTGTCTTCACAGGAAATTCAAGCTCGTGTTGATAAGGCCCTTGCGCAAGTAAACATGCTCCATAAGCGCGAAAACTCAGTGTCTGCACTCTCAGGCGGCGAGAAACAGCGTATAGCATTGGCCGGAGCTTTAGCGGCTAAAGTTGACTGTTTAATTCTCGACGAAGCTACAGCAATGCTTGACCCTAAAGGCCGAATTGACATCGAGAGAACTTTACGGGAAATTCATTCCGACGGCATGACTATAATTCAGGTTACGCACCAGATTGAAGCAGAAAATTTTGACGACATCCAGCGCGTAATTGTTCTTGGACACGGCGAAATTATCTGGCAGGGAAACACTCAAGAGTTCTGGGATAAAGCGGAAGAATTAGGCTTTGAGCTTCCTGAAGAGTTCAAGATACGAAAATATTTTGACGAGCATAATATAAATTTCCCGGACAATTTCAGAGTGAAAGTTTTTGACACGACAGCTTCACATGAAGGCTTGAAAGTGAAAGATTCTGACATTAACACTTCACAACACGAAAAGTTCAGGCTTGAGGATTTATCGTTCAGGTACGATGAGAAGAATTATGCGTTGCGAAAAATTAATGCGAGTTTTTATTCCGGTCAATGGCTTTCGATTATCGGCAAAACCGGTTCGGGAAAATCTACGCTCGTTCAGCACTTAAACGCTTTGTATAAAATTCAGGAGGGAAATATCTATTTCGACGGGGAAAATCTGCCGCAAAAAGGTGAAGAAGTTCATGAATTACGGCAAAAAGTCGGATTAGTCTTTCAGCATCCTGAAGATCAATTATTCTCGGCCAATGTCAAGGAAGAATTAGCGTTTGCACCGAAAAATGCCGGCTTCAAGGGAAATGAACTCGATGAAGCTATACTTTACGGCTTAAACTGTGTAAGTCTCGACGAAAAATTTCTCACTCGCAACCCGATAGCCTTATCCGGCGGAGAACGAAGACTTGTAGCGATTGCTTCGGTCTTAGCGGCTCGGCCTGAATGTGTCGTTCTTGATGAGCCTTTAGCGGGACTTGACGCGTCTTATCAACGAAAAATTTTAGGCATGCTCGGAAGATTACGCGACGAAGGGAAAACGATAATTACTATTACACATGACTTGAAGACAGCTTTGAAGTACAGCGACAAAATTTTAATTCTCAGGGACGGCGGATTTGTCAAAGAGGGTTCGCCCGTTGAAGTTCTTGACGAGTTGATGAATATCCTTGAGCCTGAAGCATGGCCGGATATTTTAAGGTTGTCGGTGGAAATTCGCAAAGTTAATCCCAATTTTCCCCTTCTGTATGATTATCAGGAGTTCATATCATGTATTTCACAAATGTAAATCTCGGCCAATATATTCCGACTGGTTCATTCATTCACAGGCTTGACCCGCGCGCAAAATTATTCTCGTTGTTGCTCATAATCTCGGCTGTGTTTCCGACTAAAACGATTTTTGGCTTGGGAATTTGGACGGCGTTAATAATTCTGCTCGTTTACGTGTCAAAAATTTCTTGGCGAATAGTCCTGAAAGCTGCTCGGCCCGTCTTATTCCTGGTGATATTCACGTTCGCTTTTAATCTCATCGCTGGCTATTTCAATATTGGCCTGGTTCGTGCGTTTTATCGCGGCTTTTTCACGTCGGCAAGATTGTTAGTGTTAATGCTGTTTGCCGTAATGCTCCCGTTGTGTACTGCTCCTTTGGAACTCGCTGACGGTTTAGACGCTTTACTTAGTCCGTTGGGAAATTTCGGCTTCCCTGCTCATGAAAGCGCAATGATGATAGGCATGGCCTTACGTTTTATCCCGTTGTTAATGCAGGAGACGGACAAGATTATTCGTGCTCAGTTGTCGAGAGGTGCGAGGCTGGATCAGGGAAATATTTTTAAGCGAGTTACGGCGTTTTTCCCCGTGTTAATCCCATTGTTCATAATAATCTTCAGGAGAGCCGACGAGATTGCAATTGCTATGGAAGCACGAGGCTATGAAGGCGGAGCAGGACGAACTCGACGCAGGCCCTTAGTCTGGAAGATGACTGATACGCTCATAGTGATATTGAGTGCCTTGATTGTGGGCATAATGTTTTTCGTGATGTAATAAAAAATTAAAAATTAAACATAATGGGAAAAATGAAGAACAAGAAATTATATATCATCATCGCAATATTAATTACACTTCTCGTTTACTTGGACGGGAAGCGCGCTATATCTTGGGTTTTTAGGAAGACAGGAAACACTAACGCTGTAACTTACAACGCATATTACAAAATGAAAGCGAGTATGTTTGAGGCAATGACCAGGACTGAAGGCAATATAGTATTCTTAGGCGACAGCATTACTGACTGGGTAAATTTTGAGGACTTTTTCCCGTTTAAGATAACCAATCGCGGAATTGCCGGCGACACGACAACTGGAGTTCTTGCGCGTCTTGACGAGGTAATTTCATTGAAGCCGAGCAAGTTATTTATTCTCATAGGCACAAATGATATTTCTTATGGGAGCAGTCCTGAAAAAATATCTGGGAATATCAGAAAAATAATCACAAGAGTTCAGGAAAATTCACAGGGAACAAAAATTTACGTTCAGAGCTTATTCCCAAGAAGCGACAGGGATTTTTCGGCTGTGATTACGGCAATTAATCATGAACTCGAAAAAATTTCACGTGAATTAGGCTGTGAGTACATAAATCTTTACCAGTTGTTATTGTCGTCAGAAGGCTTGCTTGACCGAAAATTTACGTTTGACGGCTTACATCTCAACGGCCCGGCTGTCTCAGAATGGATGAAGTTTGTAGCTCCGTATGTGAACGAATGAATTATGCCGCAAAAATAAGTTATCTCGGGAAAAATTATTCAGGCTGGCAAGTTCAACCGGATGCACTGAGCATTCAGGAAATTATCGAGGGCGTATTAGCGAAAATCGAGGGTGAGCCTGTAAGAATTACCGGAGCCGGACGAACGGATAAAGGCGTAAATGCTTGGGGACAAGTCGCGAGTTTCAAGCTGAGAAAAATATTTGAGCCGGATAAATTGAGGCTTGCGATAAATTTTTACCTGCCTGAAGACATAAGAATTATGAAGATTTCGCACGTTCCTGACGACTTTAACGCTAGATACTCGGCAGTGTCTCGGGAATATAAATATTTCGTCTATCACGGCCAAGTATGTCCGCCAATGCTATATAATTTCGTGTGGTGGCGTAAGGGTAAAATCTGGAACATGGAACTTGCGAAGGAAGCATGCAAATTAATTCAGGGCCGGCACAACTTCAAAGCATTTTGCAGGGCCGGAGAATGTCCGGAGGATCCATTCAGGACAATTGACAGCCTTAAAATCCGTAACAGGGGGAATATTTCAATCATAAGCGTAAAAGCTCAATCATTCTTGACAAACATGGTGAGAATTATAGTCGGCAATATTAATAACGTCGCACTCGGAAAAAATAATCTCGACTGGTTGAAAAATTTATTGGCCGGCAGTGAACGTGTTCAATCGGCTATGACTGTTCCGGCATGCGGGCTTTGGTTCTGGAGAGTGAATTATGTTTGACTTTTTCAGCGAAAGTTATTACGAGTATTATTATTCCCCGTCGTCAACACGAAACAGCAAAATTATCGCCTTCGTTTTCTCGCTGCCATTTCTAATCATGCTCGGCTCGGACTTCTGGAACTTGATAAATCAGGTCTTAATCATTCATCTTGGAGCTAATGACCTGAATACGCCCTTAACATGGATAATTTGCCTTGTCGTCTTAGGATTGTTGATACTGCTCAAAAATTTTATAGATAATGTAATTCATGACATGGCCTTTGTTGAGACATATCACGTGAATAAACCGAGACTTAAGGGGGATTTATGCCTTCTCAGCGTAATATTTATCTCGATGGCGCTTGCTTTGAGTGCGCTGGCGTTTTCTGTTTTTCCGAAAGATTATGAATATCTTGACTTAATGTCGCTTGATGAAGTAATTCCCGGAAAAATTTACTGCGCTGAAGATTTAGAAGTCTGGTACAGTTATGCTGGGACAAGAGCGATGGATAATGAGTTCTACGTATCAATTTTCTATGATAAAGACAAAAATATTTGCGTAATTCCGTTTGATGCTGGAGGAAACTTGAAGCTGCTTGATGAACTTGACGACATGAACAAAGTTCACATAATTTCGTGCTATGTAAGATTTTCCCAGATTGAAGGTAAACTTTCGGAGTTTTACAGGGATTTCCTAAGAAAGAACAATTGGCTTAAGAGATATAAAGTGTATTATTTGAACGCTGAATATATCTGTGCTGAGGACGAAAATTTTATGCTTCATGCCATCACGAACAGGGAAATTTTACGGGTTGTCGTTTCGTTAATATTAATTTTCACGGGGATTTACACGCTGAAAGAAGCCTTTGTGGGAATTTACAAGCCGAACAACAAGAAAATACAGCGCTTAACGAACAAAAATTCTGTGGATATTGGGAAAGGAGATGTGATACGCGAGGATTTATTAAACGATTACCAAGAATTGCAAGAATTAGTTGATGAATTTGATGACTTAATCGAAGAATTTGATGATGAAGAAGACAACGAAGACAACAAAGAGGAAGGAGCTTCACATGAAGAATTATGATTTAGAACGTTTTGTTACGGCTCAGGACAAGAACAGAGAAAATTACAACGTCGCGTTGAGTGAAATGAAGGCCGGCCATAAAGTTACACATTGGATCTGGTATATTTTCCCTCAGCTCAAGGAATTGGGAAGAACTGACAGAG
This sequence comes from uncultured Fretibacterium sp., assembly GCA_937915835.1. Classification (GTDB taxonomy): domain Bacteria; phylum Synergistota; class Synergistia; order Synergistales; family Aminobacteriaceae; genus JAFUXM01. The sequence goes on from CALGHA010000128.1 coordinate 28,093, forward strand.
CAAAACTTTACGGGATTGCTGACATCGACGAGGCAAAATTATATCTTGAGCATGAAATTTTAGGCGCAAGGCTTCGTGAAATCTCGGAAGTTATTTTACAGCATGAGAGCAGTGATCCTTATTACTTAATGGGCGGACATCCTGACGACTGGAAATTGCGTTCATGCATGACGTTATTCGCGCAAGTCTCGGAAGAAGGCTCCGTGTTTCATAAAGTCTTGGAGAAATATTTTCACGGAGAACTTGACCAGGAAACTATAAAGCTGTTGAAGAAGTAATAAATTAGGCAATAAAAAATGAGGGCCTTGCTTCTCACAGGGTCCTCATGCAAATTCTTGTTAAAGTGATTAATCTGCTGCTTCGAGGTTTTCGCGGTTATTGCAGGAGACTTACTCTTTACAGCTTGACAACGTTAGCAGCCTGCTGGCCCTTCTCTCCGTTGACGACATCAAAAGAAACCTTCTGACCTTCATTGAGTGTCTTGAAGCCCTCACCCTGAATTGCGCTGAAGTGTACAAAAACGTCTTTACCCTCGTCGGCGGTTATGAATCCGTACCCCTTGCTCTCGCTGAACCACTTTACGGTACCCTGTGCCATGAAAAAAAAGCCTCCTGATAAAATGTAAAAATATTTCTTTAGCCCAATATAATAAACATGGACATTCATTTAATATGAAAAGATTATCATATTTAATAAATTTATGTCAAGTGCAGAAAAATTCTATTATATTCGAACAATTTACACTTTAACTGATACGCTCGCTAAATGACACCTGCAAACTTTCACTCATCAAAGCAAGATTTTGCGGTATAATTACACAAAATTTTTCATGGGAGCTTGTTTAACAGGCTGAGAGGGAATTTTATTCCGACCATCATAACTTGATCCGGATAATGCCGGCGCAAGGAGCATAAAAGCAAGCTGTTCATGAAAACTTGAAAGGAGAAAAATTCATGTTCAGCGCTTATCTCGAAAACGTACGCGAAAAATCCCCGTTAATTCACAATATCACGAACTATGTAACTGTTAATGACGTGGCTAATGCTTTGCTTGCTTGCGGAGGAAGTCCCATAATGGCCGATGATCCCGACGATGCTGAAGAGATTACGGCGATATGCAACGGGCTTAATATCAACATCGGAACTCTCAACTCACGCACAATCCCCGCAATGTTCAGAGCAGGAGCAAGAGCTTATGAGCTTAAACACGCGCTTTTGCTTGATCCGGTTGGAGCTGGAGCGAGTTCACTCAGGACTAACACGGCCTTAAATCTCATGAAGGAAATTAAATTTGATGTAATTCGCGGCAATTCTTCGGAGATTAAAGTTCTGGCTTCAGGTTCAGGAAAAACTCACGGTGTCGACGTTGATAAAGCTGACGTTGTAAGTGATGAAAATCTCGCGTTTATGGTCGAGTTCGTGAAGAATTTTGCGAAGTCTTCAGGTTCAGTTATCGCGTTGACCGGAGCAATCGATTTAGCTTCGGACGGAGAAAAATGCTTCGTTATTCGCAACGGAAGGCCCGAAATGGGAAAAATTACGGGGACGGGCTGTCAGCTTTCTGGAATTATGACGGCTTACGTCGCGGCCAATCCTGAGAATAAACTTGAGGCTGTTGCGGCTTCGATTTGCATGATGGGGCTTGCTGGTGAACTCGCTTTTTCACGTTTACAGCCTGACGAAGGGAACTCGACTTATCGCAATAAAATCATCGACGCAATTTATAACATGGACGGAAAAACTTTAGACGAGGGCGCAAAGTATGAAATTCTCTAGAGAAAGTTTATTGCTTTACGCTGTAACAGATAGATATTGGCTCAACGGACGCAAATTAATTGATGATGTCAGTGATGCAATTTCCGGAGGAGCAAGTTTCATTCAGCTTCGGGAGAAAAATTTAGCCTATAACGAGTTCAAAGCTGAGGCCCTCGAAATTCAGGCTTTATGTCGCGAAAAAAATATCCCGTTCGTAATCAATGACGATGTCAAGCTCGCGTGTGAGATTAATGCGGACGGTGTTCATGTCGGACAATCTGATATGGAAGCCGGGAATGTTCGCGCGTTAATTGGCCGGGATAAGATTTTGGGCGTTTCTGTCAGGACTGTTGAGGAAGCGAGAATTGCAGAAGCTAAGGGAGCAGATTATCTCGGTGCCGGAGCAGTCTTTCATACGGGGTCAAAGTCAGACGCTGTTGATATCACTCACGAGACTTTGAGGGAAATTTGCGAGAGTGTAAAAATTCCTGTTGTCGCAATCGGCGGAATTAGCGCTAAAAACATTCACGAGCTTGCAGGTTCAGGGATTTCCGGAGTTGCCGTGATAAGTGCGATTTTTGCCGCTGAAAATATCAAATTGGCCTCTCAGGAATTACGGAGCTTGTCAGAAAAATTCTTCAGGTCATGAAATTATTAGGAGCAATCTTTGACGCTGACGGGACATTATTAAACTCAATGCATATTTGGCGCAATCTCGGTGAACGTTACTTAATTTCGCTCGGAATTGTTCCGGAAGAGGGCTTATCGGGGAAATTATGGCCTTTGAGCTATGATGAGGGCTGTGAATATCTCATGAAGAATTATGACCTGAAGCGTTCTGTGAGTGAAATTCAGCAGGGAATATCAAGGATGATTGAGAAGTTTTACGCTGAAGAAGTCGAGTTAAAGCCGGGAGTTTGTGAGTTTCTTGAAGTCTTGAGCGAGAAAAATATTCCTATGGTCATTGCAACTTCAGGAGATAGAAATTTGCTGAGTTCTGCTTTGAGACGGAATAAAATTGCAGAATACTTTGATGAAATCTTCACGTGTTCGGAGCTTGGAACGGATAAACGACACTCAAAAATTTTTCTGGCCTGTGCTGAGTTCTTAAAGCTCAAGCCTGAGAATATCGCCGTGTTCGAAGATAGCTTGTTTGCGATTGAGGCGGCAAAAAGTTCGGGCTTTGTAACGTTCGGAATTGAAGACGCTTCGAGCATTAATGATAAAACTAGAATTATTGAGACGGCGAATTATTATATTTATGATTGGAGGAAAATTTGCAATGAAGACAGCTTTAACGATTGCCGGAAGTGACAGCTCAGGAGGTGCGGGCATTCAGGCGGATATCAAGACTATGACGATGAACGGAGTATTCGCGATGAGTGCGATTACGGCGTTGACGGCACAAAACACGCTCGGTGTTACGGGAATTCTTGAAGTTACTCCGGAGTTTTTGAGCGAGCAGATTGATGCCGTGTTCAGTGATATATATCCGGACGCTGTAAAAATCGGTATGGTCTCGAGCGCAAAACTGATTGAGGCTATTGCTGAGAGATTGAGATTTTACGGGGCAAAAAATATCGTCGTGGATCCCGTTATGGTCGCAACAAGCGGGGCAAAATTAATCAATGATGACGCAATCGAGACTTTAGCGCGTGAGCTTTTGCCGTTAGCTTCACTCACAACCCCGAATATTCCCGAAGCTGAAATTTTATCGGGCATGAAGATTATTGATGAAGCCGGAATGATTGAGGCCGCGAAGAGAATTAATGCTAAATTCGGGTGTGCTGTTCTTGTTAAGGGCGGTCATAAAGTCAACGACGCTAGCGATTTTCTCTGCATTGACGCGGATATTTCGGCATGGTTCGAGGGTAAACGAATTGACACGAATAACACTCACGGCACCGGCTGTACATTGTCGAGTGCGATTGCGGCCAATTTAGCGAAGGGATTTACGCTTGATGAGGCTGTTAGACGCGCAAAAGAATATATATCCGGAGCTTTGGAAGCAATGTTAGACTTAGGCAAGGGTTGCGGGCCGATGAAACACTCTTTCAATCTCACTGGGAAATTTGCGGAAAATATGAGCCTTCGTGAAAGATTAATGAACTCGGTAGCTGACATCTGGCCGAAATATAATGAACATCCATTTGTTAAGGGCCTTGAGACCGGAACGCTTGAGCCTGAGAAGTTCAGATTTTACATCACTCAGGACTATTTATATCTCAACGAGTATTCAAAAGTTTTCGCGCTTGGTGCCGCTAAAGCAAAAAGTCTTGAGACTATGAAGCTGTTCTCGTCCGTGATTGACGCAATCGCTAACGTCGAGATGGATATTCACAAGGGCTACATGGGACGCTTGAAAGTCTCTCAGGAGGAAATCGATAGCACGCTTCGACATCCGGCCAATTTAGCTTACACGTCATATATGCTCAGGGTTGCTTATGAAGAAGAGGAACCGGAAATTTTAGCGGCGATTTTGTCGTGTGCGTTAAGTTATGAGGACATCGCGAAAAAAATCGTCGAGAATAACCCCGAAGCCGTCAATCATGAACTTTATGGCAAATGGATAAGGAATTATTCAGGCGAAGAATACTGCGGCTTAAACAATGTGCTCGTCTCTTATCTCGAAAAGTCTGCGGAGAATTACACGGATTTACAGCTTGATCATCTTTGCGAGATTTTCAGGGCATGTTCAATTCACGAGATGAATTTCTGGGATATGGCCTATAAATCATGAAATGCTGTGTAATCATGGCAGCGGATATTTCAGGAGAAAAAGTTAATGTCCAGATGTGTAATAATTGGCGGCTCTGAGATAAAAAATTATGCTTTAATCCGGGAATATTTCAGGCCCGACGACTATTTTATTTACTGTGATTGCGGATTGAAGCATGAGAAGTTTTTGCGTGTTCAGCCTGATTTAATCATCGGCGATTTTGACTCGTTCACGAAGCCCGAAGACTTAAGCAACGTTATAGTTCTGCCGATTGTGAAGGATGACACTGACACAATTTTTGCAGTGAAGGAAGCTATGAAACGCGGCTTTGATGACTTTTTGCTGATTGGAGCAACCGGAGGCCGTCAGGATCATAATCTCGGGAATATTTACGCTTTGTTAATGCTGAAACAGAACGGGAAAAACGCGGTTATCGTTGATGATTATTCGGAGATGAAGATTATTCAAGCCGGCGATATTGAACGGGTAAAGTTCGGCTGTAAATTTTTCTCGCTAATCAATATTTCCGGCATTGCTCGAGGAATAAATATCACGAACGCAAAATATAATCTCGATGACGCAGAAATCTCACCTGAATATCAATACGGCATCAGCAACGAAGTCTTAAGTCCTGAGAATGAAGCCGTAATCTCATTAAAAGAAGGATATTTGCTGTTAATTTGCATAAGAGCATGAATAGTTTCAAGTTAAAGATGAAATATGGCAGAAATTCTCCACGAAAAAGTTATTATTATGAATTGTTGGCAATTATATACTTGTCAATTAATAAAATATATAGTATGTTTTAGCCCAAATAAGAAGCTGTTATCAATGACCTTCAACCTCTGACTTTTCACTACTAATGCGCATTTGTATTAAACGGTTTCTAAAATCTTTCAGGGGGATTTTCTGAATGTTAAAGAATTTGAAAATTACCGCGAAACTTGGTTTAGGATTTGGGTTAGTATTGCTGCTGTTCTCCTTTGCAGTCTTTTTCAGCTGGAAGAGTATATCCGGTGTTCAAGGCGAAATCAATTTTTTGAAATATGTAATTCAATCGGTAAGTCTGACAAATGACATGAATATTACGGTGTCTTATATTCGTGCCGGCATTAGAGACCTTCGTTTTACTGAAAGTGAAGACGATATTACTAATCTTCAGCATCATTTTGATGATCTTCAGCCGCAAATTGAAGCTCTCAAAAAACTTTACGTCACAGTCCCTCGAATAGATATACTTGCAAAAGCTTCTGACATTGAAAGAACTCTGAATAACAGTACGGCCAATTTAGCAAAAGTTATATCAATGATACGAACCAAACGTGCCGCCGTTAAGAGACTTGATGAGGACATCGCAAAAATCCGAAGCGCATTAAATGAAGTAGTAAGATTGCAGTATCAACGCATGGACGGTACAATTGATGACATAATCGCAGGAAATATTGAGCAGGAACAAATCAGAGATGAAATAAACCGCAAAGTTGAACGTATCCGAGAAATAGAAGAAGCGGCAAATCAAATTACTCACGCGGCATGGCAATATCAGCAGGGAATGCAATACCGCGACATAAAAACTCTTAACGATGTTGTAAAGGAAATAAGCGATCTTCAGACGACTTGCGAAAATTTTGCGGCTACTACACGAGCTGAAGAAGTTGCACAGTCACTTCAAGCTGCACGTCCGGCATTTATGGAGTTCAAAGAGGGCTTTAATGACGTTTTAAGAGCTTATACAGAAACAGATCCTTTATTTCAAGCGTTGTTAAAAGACGGCCTCCAAATGGTAAGCATTGCTGATAACATAATGGATACTTGCGTAATAAATCTCGACAGACTGATGATGATTGCCTCTGATTCACTGGGCAGTGCTGTTTTATTGCTGATATCATCGGCCGCAATTTCTATATTTTTAGGCTTTGGCATCGCAATATTCATAGCAAGGTCTATTCGTATTCCTTTGGGGCGAGTTGTTGAACTTGTTACTAATGCACGCGACGGAGATATGACTACGACACGTTATGACTTTCATTATGATGGTCATGATGAACTCGGAGATCTCGGAGATGCTTTATCAGAAATGTTCTTATCCTTGCGTACAGCGATCGGAGAAATTCGAGACAACGCGAACTCTTCGACCGATAAAGCCGCAACTATGCATAAAGACGCGTCAACTAATCTTGAAGGAGCCAGTCATGTTCGCCAGGAAGTTGCTAATACAGTAAAATTAATGGAATCAAATTCAGCTTCTCTTGAGCAAAGCAACGCAGGAACTCAAGAAATGTCATCAGCCTCAATGACTAGTGCCCAAGCGGCTACGGATTGTGCAGAATTTATCGCAAATGTTACGGAAGTTGCGGGCAATGCTACCCAAACAGTAAAAGAAGCTATCGCTAACATGACTATATTATTGACTAAGACTAGTGAAAGCGGCGAAAAACTTCAAGGGCTTGTTGATTCAGTGGACAAGATAAGCGAGTTCATCGGAGTAATAACTTCAATAGCTGCCCAGACAAATTTATTAGCATTGAATGCTGCGATTGAAGCGGCTCGTGCAGGTGATGCTGGCAGAGGTTTTGCGGTTGTTGCTGAAAGTGTACGTAAACTTGCCGAAGAATCATCTCGTGCTTCTGACAGCGTCCGAGAACTTATGGCAGATCTTCAAGACGGAGCGCGAGACACTAAATCAGCCAGCGATGAAACGGCAACGTTGTTAGTCCAGACTGTTGAGAAGGCGAACGGGGCTAAAGATTCACTTAGTGAAGCAATGGAGCAAATCGATAAAGCAAACGACAGAATACAGAATATAGCGGCAGTTGCCCAAGAACAAGCAGCATCAAGCCGAGAAATCGCACAAGGAATTGACAGCGTAACGAAAGCTACAACGGATATTCTAGAAAATCTTGCAGGGATTAAAGCCTCAATGGACGATACTACAATAGTTGCGGAACGAGCGGCTAAAATTTCTAATGAGCAAACACAACTTGCACAAGATTTACGTGACTCACTGTCTATGTTTAATATTGGCGAGAATGAAACTTCAGCGTCAAAAAGACGTAGAGCGCTTCCGGCTAAAAAATAAAACTAGACTGTAATATATGTCAGGAATATTGCAAATTGTGATAAAATTTACGCTTAAATATTATATTGCATGAAAGGATTTGAAATTGATTATGCCCAAACTCAGCGACAGAGTAGGGACTTTTACAGACTCCGTAATTCGACGAATGACTAGAATATGCAATAAATACGGAGCAATTAATTTATCGCAGGGATTTCCTGATTGGGATCCTCCGAAAGAGATGCTTGATTCACTTGCTAAGACAGCTTATACCGGGCCGCATCAGTACGCGATTACGTTCGGAGCTAAGAATTTCCGAGAAGCGATTTGTGCAAAACAGAGCAAAGCAATTGGACGCGAGATTGACCCTGAGACCGAAATAGTTATAACCTGTGGATCAACCGAAGCAATGATGGCCGCGATGATGACGATTTGCAATCCTGGCGATAAAGTTATGGTGTTCTCGCCATTTTACGAGAATTACGGGGCTGATTCGATTTTGTCAGGAGCGTCGCCGATTTACATTCCGTTAGTTCCGCCGACGTATGATTATGACATTAACTTAATCGAACAGGGCTTTAAGGACGGAGCAAAAGCAATCGTAATCTGCAATCCTTCAAATCCCTGCGGAAAAGTTTTCACGGAAAAAGAATTAATGGAAATTGGAAAATTGGCCTTAAAGTATGACGCGTTTATCGTAACTGATGAAGTTTACGAGCATATAGTGTTCGATCCGTATAAACACGTTTACGCTTCAGGACTTCCGGGAATGTTCGACCATGTTATAACCTGTAATTCACTCTCAAAGACTTACTCAATCACCGGCTGGCGTTTGGGATATTTAATCGGTCCTGCAGATGTTGTTGACGGAGCGCGAAAAGTTCATGACTTCTTAACGGTTGGAGCGGCGGCACCATTACAGGAGGCGGCTGTTCATGCGTTCCAGCTTCCAGACAGTTATTATGACGAGCTCAAAGCAAAATATACAGAGAAGCGCGATTTGTTGCTTAAAGGTCTTGACGAGGCCGGCTTCAAGCATAATATTCCTCAAGGTTCGTATTTCGTCATGGTTGATATTTCTAATTTCCTGGAGCTTCCGCAGTTCAAAGGTTGGACTGATTTAGAGTTCTGCGAATGGGTAATTAAGAATATCGGTGTTGCGGCAGTACCTGGTTCAAGTTTCTTCCGTGAGCCAATAAATAACTTAATCCGATTCCATTTTGCACGTTCAACCGAAGTTCTCGAGGAAGTCGGCAGACGTTTAAAGAAGATGGCTGAACTAGTGAAATAAATTGAGCATATTAGTAGCCATGAGCGGAGGCGTTGACAGCAGCGTTTCCGCTTATTTAATGCGCGAAAAATATAAATCCTGCAAGGGCGCAACAATGCTTTTATTCCTGAATGAAGCGCTCGGAATTTCCGGAAAATATCCTTGCTGTTCACGTGAGAATATTATTGACGCTAAAGCCGTGTGTGATGTCTTAGGGATTGAACACGAGATATTAAACTTTATGAATGAGTTTGAAGAATGCGTGATAAAAAAGTTCGTGAGAGTTTATGAAACTGGCGGAACTCCTAATCCATGTATTGACTGCAACAAGTTCATGAAGTTTGCGCTTTTTCTGGAACATGCGAGAAATTTAGGGCTTGAGAGAATTGCGACGGGACATTACGCGCGGATTGAACAGGACGCTTTAGGAAGATATATTTTGCGCAAGGCTGTAGACTTATCGCGGGATCAAAGCTACGTTCTCTACGGAATGACGCAGGAGCAATTATCATGTACAGATTTTCCATTGGGTGAAATGTTGAAGTCTCAAGTTAGGGAATTGGCCGAAGAGTTGAATTTTACGAACGCGAGAAAGCATGACAGTCAAGATATTTGCTTTGTGCCTGATGGGGATTATGCCGGCTTTATCGAGAAATACACGGGGAAAAAATATCAGCCTGGAAATTTCGTAGACGCTTCGGGAAATATTTTAGGCACTCACAACGGAATTATTCATTACACGGCTGGCCAACGTCGAGGCTTGGGAGTTGCGGCGAAATCGAGACTATATATTTCTGAGATTAACACTGAGAATAACACGATAACTCTTTCGCCTGAATGCTTCATGACCAAGCGAATAACTGTAAATGACGTGAACTTAATCGCGTTTGATAAACTTCCTGAAAATTACTCAGCGAGCGTAAAAGTTCGTTATCGTCAAAAGGAAATTCCGGCGGTGATAAATCAGGTTTCGAGTGATGAGCTTGTAATTGAGTTTGCTGAAGAACAAAAGGCTCCGGCAAAAGGTCAAGCGGCAGTAATTTACGATGGGGATTATGTAATCGGCGGCGGAACAATAAGCGGCTGAAATTTTCTGCTATATTTATCATGGAAAGATTTTAGCGGTATTAATTCTCGTTCTGACTATGACAGGGATTGCCTGTGCTGACTTGAAATTTGACATTCTGCTCACTCCTTCAAGAAGCTATAAATCGAATTGCTGTAATCGACGGCGGCGGCTCCTTCAGTCAGAAATTAGTCAAGTGGAAATGTTTACTCTGCGACAAAACTTTTTACTCGTTAGGCGGCTATAATCTCAACATTAAGGACTGGGTATATTATTGCTTTCAAGGGAATGCGTCCAATTCTGATGGATATTAACGTTTATTACTTGAAATAGGAGTTGAATTAACATGAAAGCAATCAAAATTTTTATTATCTCGTCCGTTCTAGTCGTATTAGCTTTGAGTTCGTGCGCTAATGCTGAACTTCCGAAGACGTATAAAGAGTTTAAGGCTCGTTATCAGACTGAAGCGAAGACGTATCAAGGAGCGATAAAATTATACTTTGAGGCTGTATTCGCGTACATCAACAAGGAGACACGAGAAGAGGGCGGAAAAATGCTGAGATATTCTCTTCGTTCGGAGACACCGATTGACCGTTCAACGTATTATGCGACTTTTGCCGATAGATTGAAAAATCCTGCATACTCTCATATATTCCGGAGTTACGCAAAAGGAACTTCGCCGGAGAATGACTATGCGATGTCGCCGGATGACTTCGAGATTAATTACACGGGAAAAGTTGAGGACGCAAGAGATTATCTGCGAGTGTTCTTGAGGAGTTCGGGAGCTGACAGTCCCAGAGCCGTATGGGTGAAAGAGTTTGACGACGGCTTATGGTTCGTGATTAATAACGCGGCAACTTATGTTGAAGTCAAACAAGGGAGCTGGGATTTTTCACGTCCTGGCTCTCTTTTTGTGTATATTTAAGATGTCCAAGAGATGATTGAAACACTCCCAACTTAGTTTTGATAGAATATTGCCGTAAGATATAAGCATATTAACAGGAAGAGAAACTTACAGGGAAAATGACACAAACTGAAAGATTAACAACTCAGCATAAAGCTTCACACGGCGTTGACGGAATATTTGGAGCTGACGCAAAAACGCAATCTGTCATGAATTACATTCAGGGAAAATATTCGAGATTATTATTCAGGCATAGGACATTCATAACAAAAGCAGAAATTAACGAGGCTTTACAGAAAATTGATAGGGACTTAGGTCAAACTCTCTTTGTCAGCGATGCAAGCATACAGCCGGACGGCGGCATAATCGAAGTCAAAGATGATAATGATAACTGGCGAGTAATTTTAGTATCTGAGGCAAAATATCAGGGGAAAGACATAGAGAATATTCAACAGGGAATATTAGTCGGGAAAAATAATAATCAGGACTTAATGGTCGCTGGAAATGCTATAGAACGTGCGCATAAAAATATTTCAGAGATTGCTAATTATATGCTTTCCGAATCACATTTCCCGTATGTATTATTTCTTGAAGGCTCAAATTTCCTCACTCAGGATATAATAATTAAGCGTCCTGACGGAAGAGCCGTAACGTTAAAATATACATCCGGCGCATTGAACAGGTTAGACCGTCTGACTTCGGCCAATTACGGAATGCCTATCAACACGAACTTATGTCGCAACAAATTCATTAATCATCGAGATAAAATCATAATGCTTCAAGCGGCTTCAATTTATACGCATGGCAACGGCGATCGATGGCAGGAGCAGGAAATGTTTAATATTATGCTGGAAATAGCAGAGACTTCGATAAAAATATTAGCGAGCGATTTATTCAATCAGCTCACGGGAAAATAAATCATGACACGCCGAGTAAATCACAAACTCTTAGACCGGGCAAAAGCTAACAAGAAGGATGAGTTTTACACGCTTTATTCTGACATAGAACGCGAACTTCAACATTACGAAGCTCACTTCAAAGATAAAGTTGTTTATTGCAACTGCGATGACGTGAGAATAAGCAATTTCTACAAATATTTTGCTCACGATTTCCAAAGATTAGGCTTGAAGAAGTTAATCTGCTCGCGTTACAAAAAGAATTATGCTGATCTGTTCAATCCATCTTATGAACGAGGCTTTTATTATGAATACACCGGAAGTGAAACGATTAATCCCGGTCTTGACGAAGTGAAATATTTTACTGGAGACGGAGATTTTAGGAGCTTTGAGTGCGTAGAATTATTGAAACAGTCTGATATTGTCGTTACAAATCCCCCGTTCTCATTGTTCAGGGAATACGTCAGCCAGCTCATGAAATACGGGAAAAAGTTTTTGATCATCAGCAACATCAACGCAATCACGTACAAAGAAATTTTCTCGCTCATTCAGAATAATCAAATCTGGCTCGGTATAAATTTTGGACGTGGAATTTCCGGCTTTATTGTCCCGGAAGATTATGAACTCTACGGAACTGAAACAAGGACTGACGAAAACGGCAGCAAGATAATATCTCCTAACAATTGCTTATGGCTCACGAACTTAGACAACTTCAAGCGGCATAAAAGCATAATCCTCACCAGAAAATATTACGGCCATGAAGAAATATACCCGTTCTATGACAATTATCCTGGTATCAATGTGGACAAGACTGAAAATATCCCAGTGGATTTTTCCGGAGCAATGGGAGTTCCGATTACATTTCTGCATAAATTTAATCCTGAACAGTTCGAGATTTTAGGCTTTAGAAAGGGAATTGACGGCAAAGATTTATCAATCAATGGCAAATGTCCATACTTCAGAATTCTAATCAGGCACAAAAAATCAGCACCCCCCGAAGGAGATGCTGTGTAATCTTCATTAAAACTTTTTAGCCCATAGTGTCCCAGCTCTGGCCTTCTTCGATCTGGTCGCTTCCAGTCAGATATAATTCTTTCGGAACTCCGGCTACAACAATTCCTGATTTCGGATCAACATAATAATTCTTCGCGTCAGCTTCAGGATCCTCTCCGATTACTGTGCCGTCTGGAATAATATTATGTCCGTCGATAATCGCACGCTTAATTCTGCAATTTCGACCAACTACGACATCATGCCCGATAATGCTTTCTTCAACGACGCTTCCCGCCTGAACTAAACAGTTACGAGCAAGAACTGAATTTGATACATCGGCTCCGAATACTCTGCAGCCTTCGCTCAACAAAACTCGGTTAATGCTGCAGGGATGACCACTGTCAGGATAGCAATACGAAGGGGGATCTCCATAAGAAACTGTTCTAATTGGCCACATCGGGTTGTAGAACGTCATTTCACTTTCATGGCTGATGAGTTCCATGTGAGCCTGCCAATATGCGTGAAGAGTTCCTACATCGCGCCAATAAGGCTTGTCGGTTCTCCACTGGTGAACAAGCTCGGTCTCGGCTGACGGATGCGGCAGAATATTCGTCGAGAAGTCATAAGCGCAAACTTTCATTCCGTGTGCTACAAGGTCAGGAATTATATCCTTGCCGAAGTCGTGATGAGTTTCTTCCTTCATTGCGTCGTCGTCAAGTGCCTCTTCAAGAACTTTGCGCTCGAAAACGTAATTTCCCATCGAGACATAACTAAATCCCGGCTTGCCTGGAATTTCCGGCGGGTTCTTCGGCTTCTCCATGAACTCGATTATACGGCCGTTCTTGTCCGTCTTAATGCAGCCAAATTCCGTAGCGTCAGAAACAGGTACAACATTAGCGGCAATCGTTACGTCAGCTTTCTGGGCTATATGCCACGCTATCATCTGGTCAACGTCCATCTTGTAAATATGATCCGCTGCGAAAATACAAACTCTGTCAGCTCTGTAGCGCGTAATCATATGCTTGGCCTGATAAACCGCGTCCGCTGTCCCCTGATACCAATGTTCACCGCTCCACATCTGCGCTGGTATCGTCGTTACGAAGAAGTCCCGGCCCCTCATTGCTCCGCCGAACTGCCAGCCTCGTTCAATATGTTCCATGAGTGATTGGCTCTTGAACTGGGTGAGAACGTAAACTGAATAGATTCCGCTGTTGATTAAATTGGAGAGTGCAAAATCAATGATACGATACTTTGCGGCGAAGTAAACTGCAGGTTTCGCGCGGTATTTCGTGAGGGGCATTAAGCGTTCGCCTTTTCCGCCAGCCATCACTATGCCTAACACTCTTCCGTGTCTGCCTGTGTACATGATTGAAACTTAACCTCCTTTTTATATTAACAATACCCCCTGCAAAATTTAACAAGGGGCATTAATTTTTTACTGCATTAAATCCTCGTACATGTCGTTGTATAGTCCGGCCGATTTATCCCACGTGAAGTCTTCTCGCATTCCTTCAAGCATTATTCGCTTCCACGCGGTTTTATCGTTATAGTAACGGTCAACAGCTCGGCGCAATGCCCACATCATTCCGTCAACGTCGCAAGTCTGGAATGTGAAGCCGTTTCCTCCTTCGGGCCTGTCAACGTCGAACACTGTATCGCGTAATCCTCCGACCTCACGAACTACCGGAACAGTTCCGTAACGCATTGAGATCATCTGTGACAATCCGCAAGGTTCAAACACTGACGGCATCAGGAAAATATCTCCGCCAGCGTACATTAAGTGCGATAAAGGCTCGTCGTAACCTTTGAAGAGTTTTATGCTTCCTGGATTTTCTTCGGCGGCTTTCATAATTCCGTTTTCAATCCAGTCGTTGCCCGAACCAAGAATTAATAATTTCGCTCCAGTCTCGGCTATCTGATGTGCGGCATTAAATACCATATCGAAGCCCTTTTGCTCAACTAAACGGCTCACACAAACGATTACCGGCGCATTCGTCTCGGTGTCGAAACCTGCACGTGCTAACAATTCCTTCTTGCATGCGGCTTTACCCTTCAAATCCTTAACCGTAAATTTCGCGGGGATTGCTTTATCTCCGGCCGGATCCCAGAACTTTGTATCAAGCCCGTTAAGAATTCCCCTGAGCTTGCTCCTCTGCTGATAAAGAATTCCTGAAAGCTCACGCGTCGATTCATACGTCTGAATTTCATTCGCATAAGTCGGTGAAACTGTTGATACCGCTGTTGCCGCGACAATTCCGCCCTTGAGTAAATTGACCTGACCGTAAAATTCCATCGTTGACGAACTGAAACTCCAAGGCTCAAGTCCTGACGCTTCCAAGAATGGTGACGGCTCAAATATTCCCTGATACGCCACGTTATGAAGCGTCATTATGCTCTTGTCGCCTCTCTGCCTGTAGTGTCTGTGCCAGGCTAATGCACACGGCAGAAATGCGCTAGTCCAATCATGGCAGTGGTAAATATCAGGTTCCCATTCAATCGCATATTTAAGCTCAAGTGCTTGCATGCAGAATACCGCAAACGGTGAAGCTGTCCAGTAATTTAACTGTGAAGGATACATATCTCCTGAATAATCCTCAGCATTCAAGAAATACGTCGGAACTCCTTTAACCTCAGCTTTAATTACCGTCGCCGAATGAATGCGCCAGTCATACGCCGCATATACTTTCGTCTTAATCGTAGTCGTCTTTACTCCGGACGCTGCAACTCTCTCAAGAACTCCAGGCCATGCAGGCGTTACCACACGGACATCAACTCCCGCTTGACGTAATGCCTTCGGAAGTGAACCCGCTACATCTCCAAGCCCCCCGACTTTCGAGAAAGGGGCAAGCTCTGTCGTTACAAATAATACTTTCACAGCACTACCGCTTTTCGTCATCGCTGTTAAACTACATTCCTTTCACTGCTAATTTTTACATTCCCCTGAAATCTATTGAATAAGCCTTTGAAGCATACTCGCGGACTACTCTATGCGTATTGAAGAAGCTCGCGTCAAGGGCAATCGTATGCCTCATCATATCTACCCATTTATCATGATTTTCATAATAAGTCGGGATTACTTTCTTCTCTAACTTGTCGTATAAATCTATCGCGTCAAGTCCTTCGTCATAATGACCGTTCGCATTCTTAGCCTCAGCTTCCGAAGGTATCGGCCCGATTGACCAGCCTGTTACGTCCTCAATCCAGCCTTCAATCCACCAGCCATCGAGAACACTGAAATTCATAATGCCGTTCATCGCACATTTCATTCCTGAAGTTCCGCTCGCTTCTCTCGGTCTAATCGGGTTGTTAAGCCAGACATCAACGCCCTGTGTCAATAACGAAGCAATCTCCATGTTGTAATTGTCGATGAAAACTATCGTAACTTCTCCGTCAAGCTGACGTGAAGCCTTCCTAATCCTCTGGAGCAATTCTTTTCCGCCTCTGTCATGAGGATGTGATTTACCAGCAAAAACGAACTGGACTTTCTTGCCGCCCGCAATCTTCTTCAACTTCTCAATGTCGGTCAAAAGCAAATCCGCACGCTTATACGTCGCCGCTCTTCGTGCAAATCCAAGCGTCAAAACGTTCGGGTCAAGCTGTACGCCGTTTGTCTCAAGAATACGAGCGAATAATCTTAATTTCGAGGCCTGATGTGCTGCCCAAAGTTCATCTTTCGGGATCGTCAATGCCTGAACAAGTCTGCCTGGATCTAATTCCCAACCAGGAATATATTTATTGTAAAGTTTGCGCATTCCTGAGCTAATCCATGTCGTCGGGTGAATTCCGTTCGTGATCCAGTCAACCGTTTCCATGTTGAACATTGCGTTGCTGACTTCAGCGTGTTTTTTCGCAACACCATTAACGTAACGGCTGTAACGAAGTCCTAATTCAGTCATTGAAACTCCGGGCTTATCAGGTATCATTCTATGAATTGTGGCCTTTGCTTCGGGTGGGAAAACTCCGTCAATTTCCTGGAAAGTAAAATAATCATGGCCGGCTGGAACTGGAGTATGTGTCGTGAAAACAACTTGCTCTCTTATTCTGTCAGGGTCATAATATCCAAGTTCACGCATAAGCTCAAGCGTTAAAAATCCCGCGTGGCCTTCGTTAAGATGGAACGTGTCAATGTTCATGTAGCCCAAAGCACGAAGCATTCTCAAGCCGCCGACACCGAGAATAAATTCCTGACATAATCTATAATGATTATCTCCGCCGTAAAGATACCAGCAAAGTTTTCTATCATCCGGATGATTAGGCTCAAAGTCTGTGTCCAAGAAGTAAATCGGAAGAGGATATCCAGTTGCGCCGATACATTCATAAACCCAAACACCAACTTGAATTTCTCGGTCTTCCATTGTGATTGATATGCGATTAGGAAGCAAGGTTAATTCTTTCGTAGGATCCCAGACAACGGGCTTCTCAGTCTGCCAGTCTTCATTATTGAACTCCTGAACGAAATATCCTTTGCGATATAACAGCGTAACTCCGGCCATAGGAACGCCTAAATCTGCCGCACTCTTGAGAATGTCGCCCGCTAAAACGCCAAGTCCTCCGGAATATGTCGGAATAGACTCTTTAAGCCCAACTTCCATTGAGAAGTAAGCAACGGGGCGGAAGGCAGGATCATTCTCCATAAGCGTCCTTAACGAGTTTCCTAAGTCGCTTCGGTGTAGTCTTTGAATCATGTAAAATTTTTTGCTCCTTTCCGGTCTTAAGCAGACGGGCGAAATTTTTTTCTCTCTGACCACCTGCAAGATAAATTAATTTTATTGAATGGATTTTTATTAACGTGATTATCTCACAAAACGTTGATTTTTGCGATTTTTATTTATCTTTGAGAGTGCTTAATATATCCGTCATCTCGTTTGCTTTATTCATTCCGTTCAACGTAAACATAATATATTCTTCACCGACTAAATAAGATCGGAAGAGCACACGTCTGAACTCCAGTCACGGCTACATCTCGTAT